>JAUVYC010000143.1 GCA_030603285.1 Spirochaetota bacterium | reverse complement strand
GGGGAAATAGATTTCTATGATGTAAAAGATATGGACATTGCAAGCGGAGATCTTGAAACCCTGCTGAATAATAAATCAGAAGGAAATTACAATATCTATTCAGCAGGGCATACCCTGGGAAGCAACCATTTTCTTGTATTCAATCAGAACCCCAATGCGGTGGAAAAAGAAAAACTTGCTATTTTTCAAAACTCACTATTTCGAAAAGCGGTCTCACACCTCATAAATAAAAAAGCTATTGTAACTGAGGTTTATAAAGGGTATGCATATATAGATTCTTCCCCGGAAAGAAACCCATCTCCTTATTATAAAAAAACAGAACCTCTGGATTATAACCCGCAAGCCTCGCATGATCTGTTTTCTCAGATACATCTACAGGATACTGATGGTGACGGATACCTCGATCTGCCCTCAGGAAATCCCTTTCAATTTACAATCCTCACGAATGATGACAATCCATTCCGCATAAAAATGGGAGAAATAATCACAGAAAGCCTGAGAGAAGCAGGACTTAATGTCGTTTTTACCCCTTCCGGGTACGATGGTATTGTTACAAAATTACTCGATACGTTTGAATGGGATGCCGTCATAATTGGAGTAGAGGGGAGTATTGAGCCAAATGATTCATCCTGGATATGGGAATCAAAAGGTCCGCTTCATCTGTGGGCTCCCTATGGAGAAAAGCCTTACACGGATTGGGAAAAAAGGATAGATGAACTATTTGCTCTGGGAAGAACCACCTGGGATTTCCACAAAGCAAAAACCTACTACCATGAATACCAGGATATTGTTTCCCGGGAATTACCGGTTATAAATATCGTTGTCCCGGCTAAATTGTACGGCTGCAGGAACGATTTCGGCAATGTAATTCCGTCTACCGTAACGTATAACGCCCTCGGGCTGATGCCCTATATATATAGAAAAAAATAGTCGATGCATATATGGATCAACTGCTCATGCGAATACAACTTTATTAAACCCCTCTTCCACTGACGGCAGTTCAGTTTTTGCAAAAAGTTGAACAATAATATGATCAGGAACCGGAAACTCCTTCTTCTTATTTTGTTCTAACAAAATCGAAACCTCTCTTTTCATAAATATACAGGCGATTGTTTTATTATATTTTCTTGTATAATCAACATACTTCTTCCTGTCTTTTTTTGTAAGACTTGTATTATCGATGATTATCTTTTCATTCCTCTCAAGAAAATGGCAGATTATGTCATGCTCAATGTGCCTTACGAGTCCTTCTATATCCTCATTCCAGTCATCAGGACTCCATTTCTCCCCATGTTCTGTCATCTCTTTTAAATGATGCCTGATTTCATGCCGGTTTATCCTTTGCCTTTCCTTGAAATTCTCTTTTGCCAGACTTGACTTGCCTGAACCATAATTACCGATGATGAGAATTATATCGTATTTTCCCAGTTCTTCAAGCATACTATTCTTTTCGACAATTTAGAAAATTTCTTGACAATATAGGATGATCCTCTTACATTGCCCTTGATTTTAAAGATGGTGGTGTATATGCAAACATGGCACACAGATTTAATCAAATAGATTCAAGAATTAATAATTCTTTGTGCATCTGAGACTCTATGATCAACAATGAAAATTAATAAATTCTTTGTACCTGGTAAATCTGCTCTGTCAGGACATTGATTGCTGAAAGCTTTCCATAATAAAAGAGGCCGGTGTCGATACAGATGAGTTGGTCAGTTATTAATACCTCATGAAGAGGTGTATGCCCGCAGACAACAATTTTTCCCCAGTTCAATTCTTGTGCATAAATATGGTCTCTCATCCAGAGGAGATCAAAAGCATTCCGCTTACCATCAGTAACATTACTATAGGGGCTGATTCCGGCATGACAAAAAAAATAGTGGTCTGATTCGATAAATAATCGCAGGTCGAGTAAGAAATCAATATGGCTTTTCGGGATTAAATCCTTCAAAAATTGAAAGCGCTCATTATCATCCCATACATTGATAAGATTAAACATTTCCTTTCTCTGCACCCCATAGCTGTAAAGTGTTGAACTGCCGCCATTATACAGCCATGTGTTTATATCCTTTATCACTGCCGGGAAACCCATTGAACCGAGCATCATGTCTTCATGGTTCCCCTTTAAAAAAATTGTATTTTTATTTGATGATTTCAATTGGATAAGATTATCAATTAAAGGCTTTGATGCAGGCCCGCGATCGATATAATCTCCTATAAAGATCACTAAGTCATCATCACGCATTTGAATTTTCTGAATCAATCTAATTAACGGCTCATCATATCCATGCAGATCACCAATAACAATAATCCTGTTATAATCATTTTCATCTATACATATATCATTTATCATCTTTCATTTTCTTTCTCAAAAAAAATTAATTTTTTATAAGATAATTGAATAAATTACTTGATTTTAAATAAGTAAGTGTTATCATGGATTTCATTCCGAAATTTAGCATATAATTTATTGTTGGTAAATAATTATAGAAATTCAATAGCCTTGATTATAAGGTTTTATTAATTAGTGCCTTAATCCCGATAATCTTGAATGTGGAGCAAAGCATGAACAAGGAAATTATTATTGGTTTTTTAAATGAGTATGATATCAATTGCACGCATTGTTCCGTTTCAAACTTTATAAAAACGGATGACTCTTGTGCTCTATGTAATAGTATGAACAGGGATATTTCCCTTCTCATTACAAATATTCACGGGGCACGGAGAACAGTTGATGTCGGTCTTGCACTTCCTCCTTCTGCAGAGCTAACCCCATACGAACCGTATAAGAGTGCCGGTTTTGAAGTATTTGTCCAGGAAGGAAAAACCGAAACCGAACGGATAAAGAGTATTTTCAATACGACCATCAGGAAAGGTTATGAAACGGTAATTGTTCTCTCCAGCAATGTCCCGAATCTTCCCCTGAGTTACATTGAATATGCTCTGTATGATCTAAGAAACGGTAACAATCTCGTATTAGGTCCTTCAGAAAACGGTATGTTTTACCTTATCGGAATCAAAAGAATGCTGTATGATAAGATTATTAACGATGATATTTTCAGCACAATCAGCTTTGATAACAGCACGCTTAGAGATTCAACTCTTAAAACGATGCAAGAACACTGCAATGATTGTTCAATATTACCGAACTGGTACATTTTAAAGTCGATGGACGACCTAAAAAAACTGTACAAAGACTCTTTACACGGCATTGGGTGGAAAGCTCAATGGACACACCTTATTGTACATGATCTCCTGGGCTGATCCTTTTACCTTTCCTGCTTATTATCTCACTTAACATGAGCACAGATTATTATTGAAAAATCTTTTCAGGCTCCATCTTTGTTGCTATATTTGACCCACCCTGATGATTTTCAAGTAAAAATCCAGTTCAGGAGCCAGGTATGTACGATATTATAATCATAGGCGGAGGTCCGGCAGGCCTTACTGCTGCAATATATGCATTACGGGCAGGGATGAATGTAATTGTACTGGAAAGGCTGGGAATCGGCGGCCAGATAATATTAACCGAATCAGTAGAAAATTATCCGGGATTCCCTTTTATCAGCGGCCCTGATCTAATGGATAAGTTTAAAAAGCATGCTGAAAAGTTTGGTATTGAGATACGGTACGAAGAAGTAAAAAAAATAAAATCAAATGATAATACCCATATCATTGTCACGGATGAAAATGAATATGAAACGATTGGTATAATCGTAGCAAGCGGTTCCCAGCCAAGAAAACTGAAAGTCCCGGGTGAAGACAATTTTACAGGAAAAGGTGTATCCTATTGTGCTGTCTGTGACGGTCCGTTCTTTAAAGACAAAGAGGTGGCAGTCATAGGCGGTGGAGATGCAGCAATTAAAGAATCTCTCTACCTCACACAAATTGTAAAAAAAGTAACAGTCATACATAGAAGAGATGAGCTGCGGGCAGAAAAGATCCACCAGGATCAGGCATTTGCAAACCCGAAGATAGATTTTATATGGAATCATATAGTTGACCGGATAAATGGCCAGTATACATTCGAAGGTATCACCATTAAAAATTTAAAAAATTCAGATGAAAAGAAAAACCTTAAAGTAAGCGGCATTTTTGTTTATATTGGTCACATCCCAAATACAAAGTTCATAAATGTAGAAAAAACCGTCAATGGTTTAATAAGGACCAGTTCATGTTTGCTTGAAACATCAGTAAAGGGTATATATGCAGCAGGTGATTGCCGGGATACATGCCTCCGCCAAATTGCAACATGCGTAGGAGACGGTGCACTTGCAGCCTATAACGCAGGTGAATATGTGGAAAAGTTCAAAAGGGGACATGTTTAGCTAACGCAGCCAGTTTACAAGACTGCTCTGCGCTTTAAATAAAAACAGATATTTGTCCTCCTCAGTAAAAGACCACCTGCAAAGCAGGTGGTGGTTCCCAAGCCAAAAGTCTTTTAAAGGCATAGCCTTTGAATTAATCTTTTTTTAAATATTATATACCACCTCCAAAGGAGGTGGCTTCCTTTTGGCAGTGAGTATAAACTTTTTTGGAATTGATTAATTCTCATTTTATTGAGATTACCAAATTTTTATGCTGAACTTAACTATGTTTCAGAGAATTAAGAATCATTTAAAGAATAATTCAATCCAATTTCGCGAAGTACATCATGAGCCAAACCTCCTTTCGGTTCACCGATAACAAATCTATAATTATATGTCGATTTGTTTATCACAATCGTCTTGCAAAGGAAACAAATATTGATCAAACGAGAATAAATGAGATTGTCAAAAGGAAAAGAAGTATTACTACAGATACAGCGTTAAGGTTATCAAAATATTTTTGTAATTCTCCCGAATTTTGGATTTATTTACAGACACATTACGATTTAGAAGAAAAAAGGAAAGAAATGGATGCGGAATTAAAAAAGATACATGGCCTCAAACATCTTCCACATGAAAATATTGTTTGAATCAATGTATGATTAATATTTGAAGTAACAGTTTTTACAAACTTTTGCATATGCGATATCCTATTAAAGATTTCATATTGTAACAGTTTACTTTCAATATTTTCTTGAAAATTGAATTTATTCTTCCAGTTAGATCCAATAATCAACTATAAGATTGGCCATGTCAGGCACCTTGGGAGAAATAGCGAACAGTTGAAAGAATATTATGTCAAATACATTCACAATTAAACCAATTCAATTTAATGGTTTGTTTTTACTAATAAGATGAATTTACAATTTTAATAATTATATGATATTCGCTACTTCAACGTGTATACGCTGCGCTACCTTTCAGCGACTTACCGCCAAAAATACCGGGCTGGAGACAGAGTACCGTTCCCTCATTGAAAAATGGAGTGTACATTCATAAAATATGAATAATCCCTATCAGTTGAATAATACAGAAAAGTGAATTTCTGTATAAATTAAATTCAATGAGTGGGGGCGAGGAACCACTTTTGGTCAATTAAAACTTATGCATTGACTAATTTTTTCTCGTTTTGAATAATAATTTTTGGATCGCTATTCTTTGGTGGTACAGGCAGTCCTTTTTCTTTTAATAAATTTACATGATCTTTCATACCCCACTTTGCCTCATATATGCAATCCTCAATTGAATGTCCTATTCCTGTAAAACCTTCTAAATCCGGAGAATAAAAACTGAAATAGTCTGGCTCATCGGTAGCTTCAATAATTAATGAAAATTCTAGTTCTATCATTTTTGTACTCCTAATGCTATTATTTTTTTAAGCCTGCAGCCTTTAATATTGCGTTGAAGGTACCTGTTGGAACTTCTTTTGACCCATGATAATCCAATCTCATAATTTTACTCCATCCATCCTTCCCATAGTATCTAATAGATCCTTTTTGTTTTATAATTGAGAATCCTTTTTCTTCCAAAAATCTTGCAAGTTCACTAAATTTCAATTGAAATGACCTATACACAACATCTAATGTGTATAAAACAAGAATTCGATATTTAATATAACAATAATATTAAAATCCACACCGTACAATTTTAAATTTAATTAACTATCTTTTAATATAAAAGTCCGGTATTAAAATAGTAGGTTTTCCTCTATATTCTGTGCCTAGAGTCCAATGTCTCCTAAGGTGCCTGGCGTTGCCAATCCTATTATTGATTATTCCGGAAGGATTAAAGCAAATTTTAGAAAAATATAGAAACGAAAATGTAAAATTTAAAGTATTTAATATTAAGAAGAGGTTATTCTATGGATTACAGACTTTACATGGAATATACCCTTTATCCAGGGCCTCCTTTCGATCCTTAAACCATATTTTATTTCCCTCTTTTATCTTCTTTGCCCATTTGCAATTCGGATAATGAAAAATAACAGAATTAATGCTCCCAACATATTTATTTTCGGTTACTGTTTCTGTTTCAGGGACAGTATATCCTTTGGACACAGGAGTTTTTTCCAGCCTGTTTTCATCTTTATAAACACATGTATCTACGTAGCTTCCCTGCCAATATTTTAAAAACTGCTCCTTGTAAACGCGGGCTATCTCCTCTGATTCTATAATTAGGATATTCTCGTCATTTTCCAGATCAGCCCGGACAGTCCAGTTATACGAACCTGTAATTGTAATACGGTCATCAATGATACAGAACTTGTTATGCATAATGCCTGAACCACCTATTAACCGTACATTTATACCTTTATTTTCTAAATATCTGCTCTGTGAGTATTCATAATGAGGCTGTTCCTCGTCCAGACAAATCTTGACTTCCACACCTCGATCCTGCGACCGTATAAGAGCCTGGGCGATTGGGCGCGAAGTAAAAAAATACATTGAAACAAAGACATACTGTTTTGCCCTGTCAATTGCTGAAACTATCTCTTGTGCACAATTATCCTGAGGTGAAAACAGCACCTTTATCTGAACTTTAGAGAGTGAGATTGTTTCACAATGAGCGTAGTTATTAATCTGAATAAATAAAGAAAGAAAAATTATAGTAAAAAATACGATTTTTTTAATTTTTTCCTTCATCCTTATATCTTGTATTCAGAGTATTGATTTCAAGTCTGAATATTATAAATTATCACTAATTTATATCAATGGCAAAATATCCAGGCTAATTGGAAGATAAACTATCCCCAGGGGGTGCGGGTTAACGAAAAATAAGTTCG
>JAUVYC010000008.1 GCA_030603285.1 Spirochaetota bacterium | reverse complement strand
GAATTTAAGTCAGTAATCTGCTGCTCGAGCCGCTCTATTTCATCGGTATCTGCCTTAATCTGAGAGGTGGAGGTAGCGCATCTTTCTCCCTGAATCCTTGAGCCATGAAGCCAGGTCTGAGAGAACATATTCCTGTATCGGGCCCAAGGGCTGCATCCAGCCTTCTGCGGGGTAGAATGTATGCCCAAGGCCAGGATAGGGCATTAAGGTATGGTCAGGATGGTTCGTCTCCGTCAACCTTTGCTCTAGAAGATAGGCTTGCTCAACCGGAGTTTGTACATCTCCTTCCCCTTGAAGTATCAGAATGCTGGCAGAAACATTGCCGATCATGTCCAGAGTGTCTTCCAGGGCAAAAAGTGATTGCAAATGCTTATGTATGGGATTAGCCTCAGATGTTGTAAAGGTTTCCATACGTTTAACTAACCAAGGTTCGAGTTCTTCTTGAATACTCAGGTAGCCGTCTTCGCCAGTATCAAATCTTTGTTGCCAGAGCCATTGTCCGGTGCTGTTTTCTATAAACATACTTGCAGGGAGAAATACGAGTCCAAATTCTCGTGTTTCATATACTCTTCTATCGATAGCAATTCGTCATGGTTAGTATCTATTGTATCTTCAGCGTAGAGGGCAGGCGCCTCGACCAGCTGGAAGTAGAGCGCTTCGCGAAGGTTTTGAGCAGTAGCTCCCATAAGCACTATGTTCGTTACCCCCGTATTCTCAACAGCAACTCGAGGTGCTATTACGGCCCCCTCGCTGTGACCGATTATGGTTACATCGTCTGCATAAACTTCCGGTTGCTCAATGAGGACTTTCAGGGCTGTCTCCGCGTCCTGTTTCAGGTCTTGAAAGGTAACAGTTGCCCAACCCTCTGAGTCCAGTAAAATACTCTTTGCACCCACGTATCTCTTATTGTAGCGAAGTACTGCGAAGCCCCTGTTGGAAAGATATTCGGCTATTTGCAAAAAGGGCGCCGACGGCTCATCCAGCCCATTAGCGCCGGCGGGGAGGTATTCGTCCATATCAACGGGGCTTGAGCCGTGTATCAGCAGAACGTCCGGGAATGGTCCGCTACCGGCAGCAGGAAATGTCAACTGAGCATCAGTTGACAAGCCTTTGTCTAGCTGTATCACAAGATCTCTGCGTGCAACTGTCTCTTCTATTATTCCCTGGGCCGGAACATGACCTGGAGTTAGAGGAAGTAAGAAAAAAGTAATCAGGACGACCAGAAATCCAGTTGTTGCTACCCTTTTCATTGTTTCTCCTTTCATTTTACTTTCTATTAACATTTTGCTAATCATTGTTTTTCTCCTTTCGTCTCTTAAGATTTCCTCGTCTTGTTCAATTGTGCTTTGCCGATTAGCATCACATCCTTTCATTTTTAAGATGTGTGTGCCGCCTGTGCCAACATTCAGTTATGGTCGCCAGCAGCCGTTCCGGAGTGTATGCCTTGCTGACAAAGGCATCAGCTTTAGCGGCCAACGCTTGCCGACGTGCCTCTGGATGACCGCTGAGGACGATAACGGAGAGTTGAGGGCATTTAGTCCTCAGAGATGGTAAAAGTTCTACGTTTTTTCTACCGGGTAACTTCCAATCCAGTAACACGAGTTCAGGACAGTTCGTTTCTACTTGAGATAGCAGGCCACTGACATTGTTAGCTTCACCTACTTTGTGTAATCCCAACTCCTGTTCCAGCAATAATTGAAGCGCCGAGCGGATGTTTGGCTGGTCATCAGCAAGCAAAACACGCATTCCTGTTATCTCCTTGTTGGATTGACAATCTTTTCGTATCATCAAGATCGGTATAAAATGAAATCCCCCCAGTCTTTGACAGACTTCCCCTTCGTCCTGCTGGAATACAAGCCTTAATAGCGTATTAAATGTTTGTGCTTGGGCGGGATGTGCCGCGTCAACTCGGCGATAAAATCACCTGCCTTGAAGAGTTTTAAGAGGGTGCGGGGGGAAGGAAGGCTGATAGTGTCGATCCCGATCGCATCCAGTAGATCGTCTTCGATTTCCCCAAGCATTTGATACGGATCACAGACCTTGACCGGGTGTTTCTCAAGGCCGTAGTAGTCTCGAAGCTGAGCAACGCCGGTGACATGCATGCCCGTAACCAAGGTACTGCCAAAGTCTACAGCAACACGGTCTGCTGTTTTGTGGTTCAGAGCGTGATTGACTCGTTCTTTGCTAGTCATCGTTTTTCTCTGTTTAAGTGATTCTAATGATTTGCGCATAACCTGCCGCAAGGCTCCCAAGTTACCCTTGTGAATGCATGCTTTAAATGCATGCTGTGAATGCATACCCCGCTCTAAAACTTATTGGGATATTATAAAAATTAATCGAATAACTCCTTCATATTTAACCTCTAAAAGCACCAGAACAAGACAGTCAACTGCAGCATGATGTTCGGCAGCTTATTGAATATTTTAACGAAACCCCATTTAGTGACTCAATTGACCTCGCTTCATAAAAAATACTAAGGCGACCAATAAAACTACTACTGCAGAAATAACACCAAACTCACCAATGTAATACATTGTCATACCTTTATCCGTCGTAAGTGATGGGAAAATATTTTGAATGAACAGGTTATGGCTCGCATGCATAAACATCTCTGTCCAAAGACTGCCTGATTTCAGTCTAAGCCAGCTAAAAACAAAACTCATACCTGTCAGTAGTACAGTAAAGCTGATCAGTTTGTACCAGACAGGGATTGTTACAGTACTGTAGACACCCCAAATATTTAGTGGATAATGCCAGACCGACCACACAATACCCCTTAATAATGATGTTTTTGTGAAGCTGGTTGCTTTTGCCAACTGTGGAACGAAAAAGCCACTCCATCCTATTTCTTCACCCAAAGCAGAAATGCAACCCATGACAGTTCCAAATGCTATTACTTTAAGAGAAGTGACAACTATATTTGTGAAAGAACCTTGTATAAAGCCACCAAACCCTATCACCCATCCGATGGCATAAATAACGAGAATATAAAGGAATGGAACAGCATAACTCCAGAGCTGATATTTTGTTTTTCCCCAGACCCAGCCAAATCCGCGTATGTTCTTTTTATATAAAAGCTGTGTTAAAATGGCTTCAATACCAGGGCTCCACATACCGCCATAGGCGTAAAGGCCTCCTTTTGCCATCATACTTTCAGACGAAATTGCGAGATACATAAAAATTGAAGCGATGCCATAGGTTAAAATAATAAAAATGATTAGCCTGGTCTAAATCTCTTTTGTTTTTTCCATAATTATATCTTCTCCTATTAAAAGCTTTCTCCTAGTTTTCCTGAGTCTGCTCCAGAATCCAGTCAGCAATCATCTTTAAGGCGGTCGGCGAAATAGTTTCTTCGATCTTTGCATACTCCGAAACGGCTCCAGTTTCTGCAGTCTGGAACAGATGATTCAGGTCTGGTAACTCCTTTATTGTGTAATCCTTGTTGCCTCCAGTTTTCAGGGCTTCCTCAATAGCGTGCAGGTTCTCTTCAGGCGGAACCTGAAGGTCTTTTTCACCATTTATTGCAAGTACCGGGCATTTTACCTTCATCAAGGTTGGTTTGGGGACGGAAGTTAATAAATGGCGGTACCATGGTATTATCTTGATTATCTCTATGAAAGAACTAAATAACATTTTCTCTTTTTCTTCTTCGCTTAGCCGCAACCCTGCATCCGTTAAAATCTCTCGGAGCTTTTCTGCGGCGGCTGCATCATCCTTTTCCTTTTTAAGTACGGCATAGATGCGTTCCTGCAGGGAGCGGAGTTTGGCAATGGTTACGTCGCTTGCCCCGTTTGCCCTGGCAAGTAAAGTACCTTGCAGATACAGAACTTCCTCTCCGTTTAAGCCCGTTCCTGCCATCATCACGATAAACGCAACATCCGGGGACTGAGCTGCCACCATTGGGGCAATTATACCCCCTTCACTGTGGCCGATAAGGCCGATCTGTTTTGTATTAATCTCCTTCCGGTTCTTGAGGTATTCAACGCCAACGAGCACGTCACCTGCGAAATCCTCGCTAGTAGCTTGGGTGAAGTCGCCGGTTGACCCTCCTACCCCACGGTCATCGACCCGAAGCACGGCGATCCCGTGGCGGGTCAGATGATCCGACAGCACCAGAAAAGGCTTATGGCCTAACGCTGTTTCGTCGCGATCTTGGGCACCGGAACCCGAGATGAGTAAAACAGCCGGGAACGGACCTTCCAGGCGTGGCAGCGTCAAAGTACCTGCAAGTTTGATTCCTGCCTTCTCGTTTTCGTAAATGATTTCTTCTTCATCGTATGGATAAGGTTTTTCCGGTTCTTGAGAACGGCGTATTTCGGGTGCTTTCTCTACACGCTCAAGCACAAACGGCAGGGACCGTCCAGCCTGTTTCCACTGTCCATCAATCATCAAACCATCATCTTTTACTTTTCCTTCAAACAAGACAGGTTTCATCTCAAGGCACAGGATACCATTCTCATAAGTAACCTCATTTACAGGTATATCCTTCATTCTCTGGTAATAATTGTCCATAGTGGCAGTCAGTGTGCCGTCCTCCTTTTTAGAAATCTTAAACACAATCCTGACATCCATTCCGGAAACCTTAAGAGTTCCCAGCCAGATACCCTCAACTCCTTCATCGAGCTTACCCTGTGGCAGTGGGGAATCTGCGAAACTTACTCCCGTTACAATCAACAGGGCAGAACATATCACGATTCTCATTGCAATTTTAAAAATACTTTTTATAATACTTCCCTCCTTCATACAATTCAAATGATAGGAGTCTTTATAATTCAAGATTCACCAATATACGCAAAAAGAGCCGCGAAAAGCTCCCGATTTGCCCATGAAATATTCACGTATGCTTTTCCCAACGAAAAACGACAGCCCTCTCCTAAAAATACTACCCGGAACAGGACATTCTGCCAAGAATAAAGAAAATGTGAAGTTTCCAGGGCATTTCTGAAAATAAGGGCGGGCGTACCTCGTCTTCCGGAGAGAGCACAAAATTGACATCTGTAATAGAAACCGGATAGAAACCGGATCAGGAGGCTTTTGTTGTTATCTTATCGAATGGCGGCGCATGGTTTCTTTTCAGACATTCCAAGATTTTTCTCACTTCGTGAGAGTGCTTGCACTCACCAGGATTGGTAATGACTGCAATTACTTTTACCACAGGCACCTTCGGTATCTCATGGCCGCATTTTTCACAGATACAGTGTAGTTTTTGCATTCGCCAAAACTACCAGGGAGTTTGCTTCGAAAACTCCAGGGGCACCATGTTATCTCATTCTGATAGTTCTTGTGCGGATCTGGCAATCATTCGATGAGCGCATCAATAGCTTTCTCAATAGAAGCATTTATACCGGATTTTTTCATAAAAAATGCAATGCCATTTAATAAACTGATGAAATTTACATTCAAACACTGTTTTCTGCTCATATGGCCTATTCTAAAAACATGGTTTTTTATTTCACCAAAGGAGCCGGAAATTTGAATTCCAAGCTTCTTTTTTAAAAAGATAATTAGTTCGGATGGTTCAAATTTTCCATCAGTTGAAACCGCGGTTAAACCATGTGCACATTGATTCTCTTTAGCATAAAGTTTTAATCCAAGTTCTGATATGGCCTTTCTAAACCGTGACGAAATCTCTTTGTGCATTTTTTGCCTGGATGAAATACCTTCGGTTTCAATTATCTGCGAGCTTTTAGCAAGTGCCATAATAGTATTTGTTGGTAATGTCACCGGGAATGGATGCCAATCATGCCACATATCGTAATAATCACACCATACACGAAGATCTGTATACCATGTGTGCCCGGGAGAATCTCTTAAACCATCCAGTAAGCTTAACTTTACAGTAACGATCCCTAACCCTGCAGGGCACTCAAAACCTTTCTGTGAGGCGGTGACCGTAATGTCCACACCCCAGTTATCCATTTCGAGCCTTTCAATTGCTGCACTCGAAATTGCATCGAGTATAAAAAGGGCTCCATTTTCTTTAGATATTTTACTTATCTCTTCTGCAGGATTAAGTATTCCTGTACTCGTCTCAACCTGAGTCATAAAAACTGCATCAAACTTTTTATCTTTCAATGTTTTATTCACAATGTCCTGATCAACAGGTATATTCAGAGGGAATTTAAGAACTTCTACATCCGGAGTATGTTTCGATACAATGTTATAAAGTCTTTCTCCAAACATACCATTATTAAGCACAAGGCACCTTTTAGACCTGCAAAAGGTAGCTGCAGCTGTATCAAGACCAAGAGAGCCTGAACCTGGCATAAGAAAGGTTCTTCCTTTAGAACCAATTATCTTTGAAATACGGCCTGCTGTTTCCAGATACAATTCAGCCCATTCAGGACCATAGTGAGCAACCGGCTGTCCCTGAAATGATACTAATATATCGTCCGGTATTTCAACAGGGCCAGGAATCATTAAAAGATACTTCATATGTTACCAATCTGAACTTCAAGATCTGTCGGTTCAAGTTTTATTTAAAATTTTCCCTTGAATTACAGCATTACTTTTATCTTTGTACCCTTAGACTTTTCTGAGCCAACAGGCTTTTTACTTCTTCCAAATTAGCCCAGTTAAAATCCGTAGGATTTGTTTGTTTTAAGACCGAAAAGGCATTGCCATATTTCACAGCTTTTTCAATATCTTTATTTTCTGTTAAATAGCCAAAAATAAATCCTGCACTAAAAGAATCTCCGCCGCCAAACCTGTCTACCAACTCAAGCTCATACTTTTTATCGTTATAAAATTTATGGCCATCGTATGCTATGGCCGTCCAGTTATTCCTCAATACGGATATATTCTCTCTCAGGGTTATTGCAACTATTTTAAAGCTAAATTCTTTCATTAATTTCTCTGCTACTTCATAGTAGTTTTTCCCCTTTATTTTGAATACTCTCTCAGTATCTTCTTCAGTTGTTATGAGGATGTCGACATAATCCATCAGAGGGATCAGGCATTTCTGTGCCTCAGATTCACTCCACAATTTTTCTCTGTAATTAACATCAAAGCTTACAATAGCACCATTTTCTTTAGCATATTTCAAAGATTCTCCGGTTGCTCTTTTACATCCCTCGCTGAGAGCAGGAGTAATCCCGCTTACATGATATACTCTTGTTTTTAATATTTCTTTAAAATTAAAATCACTCTCCTCTATCAGACTAATAGAGGATAATTTTCTATCATATATAACTTTAGATCTCCTGGGACTTGCTCCGAACTCAACAAAATAGAGTCCCATCCTTCCCCTGCCGGAAAACTTTATTAAGGAAGTGTCAACCCCTGTTTCCATGATTTTATTTCTAACAAGCCCGCCCAGGAGGCCTTCGGGAAGAAGTGACATCCATGCTGACTTTAGGCCCAATCGTGCAGTTCCTACAGCCACATTCAGTTCGCCCCCTCCAACGCTTAATTTGAAGAGGTCAGCCTGTTCAATTCTTTTATAATCTGTAGTCGATAGTCTTATCATTGCTTCCCCAAAAGAAATTATATCAAACATTTCGTCCCTCACATTAATTTGAATGCATATTACATCAACTGCCTCTGATACAGTCAACAAACATTTTTGCTTTTTTTTCTATCGCTTTATAATCTCTGATCCTTATATCTTCTTTGCTTACAAGGCTCCCCCCAATTGCAAGCGCAGCAGCCCCACTTTCCAAAAATGCCCTTGCGTTGTCTATGTTTATTCCACCAACAGGGATAATTTGCAGATGGGGAAGAGGTGCTTTAATTGCTTTTATATACGCTGGGCCTAGATTACCCGCAGGAAATATTTTTACAAAATCTGCTCCCGCTTCATGAGCTGTTAAAGCCTCACCTGGTGTAAGTACGCCGGGAACTGAAACAATATTATATCTTAAACAGGTTTTAACTATCTCCTGTTTGTAAATTGGGCTTACAATAAATTTGCTTCCTGCAGATATTGCACTTACTGCTGTTTCACTATCTATTACTGTACCTGCTCCAACTAACACTTCATTTTCATTTTTTTTTGATATTTCCTCTATCAATTGAAGTGCACATGGAGTGTTAAAAGAAATTTCTATTATATTAATGCCTGAATTACACAAGGCTTCCACTACTCCTTCGATTCCTTTTGAAACATCTGCCCTTATAATTGCAATTATTTTCTTTTTTACAACCAGGTCTATGTTTTTTATTTTATCCATTTTTTATATATCCTAATCTTTTTGAGATTTCATAACTTTTCTTTTAAATCAAGTCCTTATGTTCCAGAAGGTGCTTAATATTCATCCGGTATGAAATGGCAGGAAGTTCCATATTATAGAACCTGATCTTAAATTATAGAACTATTTTACAGGATAATAATAAACAGGTCAATACTTTTTTTAAAAAGCATTTATACTAAGAGGTCTTAGCAATCGACCACATTAAAAATTATAAATGAGTTGAAGATCCGAGAAATGGATAAAAATAAATTTGCCTTTTTATTTTAAATAAGCTTAAATATCCTTCCCCGGAAAGGAACGTTTGCTATGCGAGAGCCCAAACTTTACTAATGTCTGGGCAAGAGCAATTGCTGCAATAGCTGGGTCAACAATTGGAATATCAAGATTTCTTTGGAGATTTGGTATAACAGGCGACATTCCCGTACAACCTAAAACAAGAGTGTCTGCTCCATCTTTTTCAATTGCAAGCTTTCCTTCATGGATAAAAGCTCTCACTGCTTCATGGCTAAGAAGATCAAGAATCCCAAAATCAATTGAACGAATTGAGGCGAGATGTGTTAACAGCCCATACTCCTGAATCCGACGACGATAACATGGTATTAAAGATTTTAAAGGAGCCAGTATTGAAAATCTATCTCCAAGTGTGATAGCAAGAGCATAAGCTGCTTGTCCTGCTCCAATCACAGGGATGTTAACAGCCTCCCGAAGAGCGCTGAGTACAGGATCAAGCGCGCAGTCAACTATTACCGCATGTGCATCCTCTTTCTCTGCTCTTTTTACCTCTTGTAAGATTGCCGGACCCGCAAGGAGCTCGTCAAGATTTTGTTCAATCGTTTCAGGTCCTTCTTTAATACTTGCAATCTCAATATTCGTACCGGGGAAAGCAATACTTTCTCTATACTTTTTTTGCTCAGCAAGGAATTCTTTCTCTTTATGCCCGATAAAAATAATCCTTATTTTAACCATGTTTTAAACCCCACTTTATTTATTATTTCTAGTTACTTTAAAATTCTTTAAACCTAAATCATTTATAGTGTGTTCAGTAGTACCTTAATCCTGATTTTCTTGCCCAACAGGCAAGAAAATCTTTATAATCTTGAATGTGGCTTGTCCACATTAGGGATACTCGTTGCTATATCCCAACCATGAAGTTGATAGTATTCATTGAGCATCTGATCCCATTCCTCCTTTGCTAAAATCTTCCCATCTTCAATGGGTTCATGCATTAAGCGATATGGAGGGTAATCATCTGTACGACGGAAATTAGTGTTAGCTAAGTTAAAGAGCTTACCCAAGACATGAATTCTCTCCCCTGTTTTCAGAAGCTCCTGATGAGAAAACTCTTTTCCGATGGCTGCAGAAATGGCTTCAGCAAACTCAGGAAAAGAAGGAAGATCTGGATCTACCCAATCACTAACGAAGTAACAAACACCCAGACTATCCATGATTGCGTGTAATCGCTCATAATAAACCACCACTTGAGCTTTCCCTTCGTAGGTCATAGAGGGCAGAAATTCAGGAGATAAACCTGCTCGAGCTGAAATCTCAGGCGGAATACCCCCCGCAAGATCAAGGAGAGGGGCCCCTCGGGTATGACTCCCTCCTCTTTCGGAAACAATTACTCCTAATGCCCAACCCTTAAAAGGGCGGAGTGCTTCTTCCAACTCTTGACCTTTAACATTAATACAAAACTCCCTGCTCTCCTGCCCAAGTTCGACTGCCGCAGCCTGACAACCTTTAGCTAAAAGTTCACCAATTCCCTGCCTATAGGCTATTTGCTTGAGGAGTGTCAGCACCGCTTTAACATTCCCCCAACTCAGGCTGAGACCATCTGTATCCTCCGTAGTTAAGATTCTCCGCTGGAAAGCCTCAATCGACCAGGCTATGACACCTGAAGCATTATCGATATCCAAACCGTACTCATTACACAACCCATGGGCAACGATAATTGCCTGGGGATCATAAATTCCAAGCCGTGTTCCAAAGTCAGTTATCGAATTTGCATGCAAAGCAGTTGAACCCTTCCCAGTAAATCGTCCTTCTACAATATGGTATTCTACACCGCACTGAATAGGGCAATTTGGGCATCCGTAATGATCTATCCGATAAGGAAGAAAAAATTCATGTTGAATCCTGTGAGCCTCTTCAGGAATTATCCCTTGCTGAAAGTTCCGTACCGGTTCCACTCTAAACGGAGCTGAATGAATTGTTCCATAATCCTGGATTTGCCGGAGAACCTTAGATTTCTCAATTTTCTGCAAAGTTGTCTTTATAATCTGCAAAAACTTTGTCTTATCGGCCACTTTAAGCTGACCTTCCCCTTTTACTACGATTGCTTTAAGATATTTGGAACCCATCACTGATCCCAGACCACACCGACCTGCTGCCCGGCAAGCATCAAAAAGTATGCAGGCGGATACCACACTTCGTTCTCCAGCAGGTCCAATGATTGCCGTAGAAATATTCTCACCTTCCCATCTCCTCAGATAGTTATCTGCCTGAGGAATAGTCATACCCCAAAGTTGCTCTGCTTTTTTAATAGTTGCTTTGCCTTTTTCCAACACCAGGTAAACTGGAGTAGCAGCCCTTCTTATCACAATAATTTGGTCAAATCCAGCTAATCTCAACTTTTGAGAGAAAGCACTGCCAGCATTGGAGGATCCAAGTCCCCCATTAATTGGACTTTTAGCAGCTAAATGTATTCGACTTGCTCCTGGAAAACCCGTCCCCACTAAGGGACCACTCGCCAAAAAAAAGGGAGAATTGGGATCTAAAGCTGTAGTGGCAGGAGAAGTCATCTGAAGAAGGCGATAATGATTTTCCCCCCGACCACCCAGGAACTCAGGACAACTCTCTTCAACACATATTTTCCCCGAACTTAAATCAACAATGAGCTCTACCCAACAGGAGGCTTCACGGTACTTTTCCATAAGGATATTTTCCTTTAATAACCGACAAACACCGCATATAATATCTAATCATGGTATTCGCAATATATAATATTGTCCTTCTGAAATATAGTTTTAATCGGCTATCAAGATATAAGAAGAAATATTCTGATTTGCTTAATTTTATGGGTTTATTATACCAATCTTTTCTTTTTTTCCTCCATCCAGGTGAGCAATGGATGATAAATCGGCTCCTCTTTCAATATATCCTTGCATGCCAGGAGACCCGATTGAATGATCATAGCCAGCTCAACTGCTCTCCTTCCAAGAACCTGAGATGCTCTTATTGTCGCTTCTGCACTCATATCACCCTTTTGAATAAGCTTTTCCAGTCCATCCTTTTCTATAACATTAGATGTCCATCCCCCTACACCGATGTATGATTCCCACAAATCGCCAGTTACTGGAATAGACTGCATAATCAGTGCGTGATTGATAAGATTGGTGATAGTATGTTCCTGGCCTGAGAAAATGTGAATTCCTTGAGCGATGGAGCCAATAATTTTGAACATCTTGGGCAGGTTGTCTTTGATAGCAGGAAACTTCGAACGAAACATACCAAACATACTGTTCCCGAGACGGTCAATAAAACATTTTAACTGCCCTGGAATACCCATATGGTAAACCGGCACTGAGTAAAGGATAACATCAGCTTTTAACCATTTGTCTCTGAGCTCCTCAAAATCATCCCTATGGATACATTGCCCCTCATGTTTGACACAATAGGAACAGGCAATGCAAGGATGGAAGGTCTTCCCTTTGATTGAATAAATTTCTGTCTTAACTGCTTTCGGATTAACTTTTTTTGCACCCTCAATAGCCTTTTTTAACAAAAAGTAACTATTACCCTTCCTTGGGCTTCCACAGATGCCCAGAGCTTTGGTCGGTATCATAAATACTCCTTCAATAATGTAATAACCATTGTTTTGTGCCCTTCTAAAAATGACGGATCGCAAGAATTATTAAGGTACTAGAAACGCGGGATCTCTGCTCCTCCGTTGATCTGTATAGTCATACCGGTCATGGTATCAAAGGCAGGTGAACAGATAAGCGCAATAATATTTGCAATCTCAGCACGAGTAACAAAACGCTTTACAGGTGATCGAGCCATATATCGTTCACTAAATGTTGGATCGAATTGAGTTATGGCGGGAAGACTTTCATGTATCTGTCCAGGTGCAATTGCATTAACAGTTATCTCCGGGCCTAACTCCAGAGCTAATGACTCTGTGATGACCTGCACACCTACCTTTGCCAGTGTATAGACCCCGTGGTTTCGCACAAATGCAGAGCCAGCACACATGTTAATTATGCGCCCCCAACCATTGGCTTTCATCTGCGGAGCCAGTTCACGCGTTGTCAAATAGATCGCTTTCAGATTAATATCCATTACCATATCCCACATTTCTTCATTCAACTCAAGGTATGGATCTATATTGAATGGACCGGCATTATTAACGATAATATCGATCCGCTTAAAGGTTTCTATTGCTTGTCGGCATAAGCGGTGGACCTCGCTGCTCTTACTCAAATCAGCAGGTACGGCAGCCGCTTGAACACCATAAGCACGAATACAGTCTAAAACCCTATCGCCCTCAGCAGCCAATTCGGGTGTGTCAAGGTCGTTTATTATTACGCTTGCTCCATATCTTGCCAGAGTTTCTGCAGTTACAGCACCAAGATTACGGTAAGCCCCGGTGATCAATGCATTTTTTCCATCAAATAGCTTTTCAGTCAAAATTTACTCCTCTTTTAATTAACCTTTATCCCATCTGGCAACTTTCTGGTAATGAATCCATAGCGGAATCTTTTTTTTCTTCCAAAACGGAAGCTGCAAACCCAAGCCCCAGGCTCTTTAGAGTTTCCTTTTTAGGAAAACCATTCTTTGGGTCCCAGCCGTTAAGCTTGTAGTAATCATCAAGCATTCTCCCCAGGTTTTCAGGACTCATAATAGCGGGATTAGGTTGTTTGGGGGCCAGATCAACTGCCTTTTCGTTCATCAACCTCCAGGGTAAAACATCGCACTTCCGGGACCATCCCTCTCGTAAATTATAGCATCTCTCTAAGGTAACGATTCTCCGTCCTGCTTTCATAATATCTTGCGGTGAGAGATCCAGTCCGGTAGCTGTATTGAAGGTTTCAGATAAAACATCCTCATCTACTCCATAACATGCCGTGGTAGCAAAGGCACAGTAGCCTAATGCATCACTGGCCGCATAGATATCTTCATGCCAGCTCACTATTTCTGCTCTCTTCTCAAAGAGGTAGGGATGAGCGTATTTTTTATCACCAGTTATTTTCTTGATAATTTCCGGTGCTTCTTTTGTAAACCCTTCTCCGAATTCAGCAAGGCACTCAGTAGTAAGATGATCAGGCCCCCTTGGATTTAAGGCAAAGGCAAGAGCATAACTATATGCCCCCCTCAATTCAACCCGGCTCTGTTCCAATCCCCGGGCCTGGACAGCCCATTTATAAGAGTCTTTTCCGACCTCTTTTGATGCGATACGAACACCTTTCGCAAGAAGGTCTCCAATTCCCTCACGCTTTACAATCACCTCGATAAGGAAAAAGAGTGTTTCTACATCTTCCCACTTAAGTTCTCTGCCTCCTGTATCCTTTTGTTTTATAACTCCTCTTTCAAAGCTTTCAATCGCCCACCCGATTGTTCCCCCAAGAGAGATTGTATCAAGTCCGTAATTGTTGGCCATTTCGTTGGCCTTAAGAATAACATTGCTATCTGTAATACCGAGATTAGCTCCCAGGGAAGCAAAAGTTTCATACTCGGGACCTTCAGAATATGTCCCTTTGTATTTTCCTTCCTTAATAATTGTATATCGATGGCATCCAAAGAGGCAGCTTCCACAGCCGACCGATCGCTTCAAATATCCTCCTTCAATTAGATGTCTGCCCGTGAGATTCTCAGCTCCGGATTTTAGCATCTGTCTTTTAAAATTATAGGTTGGAAGAAGACCGGCATCACACATCTGATCGGTAGTAGCTGCAGTTCCCCACAATTTCATTTCCTCAGCATGAGAATCTGCAAAAGAAGCATCCCTACCTTTTTGAACTGCAGCAGTAAAATCAGAGGGATTTGAAACGTAAACCTTACCCCCTTTTGGATTAACAACCATAGCTTTCAAATTTTTTGAACCCATTATCGTTCCTCCTCCTCCCCTTGCTGCAGCATTATAGTATGAACACATAATGGAGGCAAAATTACAAAGATTCTCACCTGCTGTACCAATACAGGCAATTTCCAGATCATCATTTCCAAGCTCTTTTTTAATCCTTCTATTGGTTTCCTTTATATTTTCTCCCCAGAGAGTAGAGGCGTCTCTTATCTCTACTCTATCAACCCCAGCATAGAGGTAGACCGGTTTATTGGATTTTCCCTTGATAACAATGTGATCATAACCTGTATGTTTTATAGCTATTCCGATATAACCGCCAACATTAGCTTTGAAATACCCTCCTGTAGATGGGCTTTTGAAAGAAATTGTTGTACGCCCTGATATTGGAGCAGAAGTTCCTGTTAAAGATCCTGGAGAAAAGATCAAAACATTCTTTTTACTCAATGGTTTGGTCTCTGGACCGGTGAGTTCCCAGAGAAGCAGAGCAGCAGCTCCCCGTCCCCCCAGGTATTCGGAAAGGTAATGATCCGGCAAGGTTTGAACCCAGATCTTCTCAGTGGAAAGATCAACAAATAGCACCCTACCATTATAAGATGTTCTCATCTGACTGCCTCCTTTTCATTGATCTGTACAGCCTTGTGGAGTTTACAAACTTTAACGCATTGCGGATCCCCTCCACAGAGATCACAGGTTAATGGATAGTTCCTCTCTTCATCCCAAAAAACTCCATGATATTTGCAAGACTTAAAGCATTTTTGACACTGGATACAGATTGACCCATTATGCATAATATAGCCAAACTCATCATTAATGGAGAGAGCTCCAGCAGGACAGGCACTAACACAGGAACGCTCTTCACATTGAATACACTGGTGAATTTCAATATCTGACATTTCCTCGTCTGCAATGATCCTGATTCTACTTTTAAAAAGGTCGATATAGCCGTAATGTTGAAGAGAACAAGCAAGCTCACAACCCAAACAGCCACTACAATTTTCAAAAGTGAGCTTTAGATATGACATTATTTATCCCCCTTATAAAAATAGATTCGCATTTTCTGTTTATAGGTAGTAATCTCTTTTTAGTCAGCAAGTTCATTATCAGCAAGTTCCTAAACAAGTTCATTAATAGGAATAAAACCATATTGATAACCAAGAGCTTTTAGTATTTCAGTAAAAAGGTTAAAGACATCAGGAGTTCGAAAAGACGAATGAGCAGCAAAACCAAGGTAGGTGATCTCCATGCCTTCCTTAATGTCGGCATTCGTTAATGGGTTATCCCTTTCATCTATACTGCATATAAGGTCAGGAACTACTGCGAGGAGCTTCTCTTTGCGAAAGGCGAGCATATTTTCATTCTGAAACATCACCTTGATTGGGAGCTTTCCCATAACTTCCACTGTTCCAAAATCAAAACCACCTTTCGTTTCTCCTCTAACCGAGCTTACTTTTCCCTTTCCTAAAAGATATCCTTTAAAATTCTTAATCAGACCTTCAGCTACATCTTCTCCTTGATTTTGCATTTGGCGAATTTCGGCTCCAATTTTTTTCACCAGAGTTGTAGTACCTGATATAATATACTTTTTTATATCTTTTGACAGCATAGCGTGACAGGCTATAGCAGAAACCCCACCTAATTCTGAGGTAATAGCTCGGGCCACTCTTTCAGTGTCATATGGCTTTTCCGTACGAATTACTGCCGAAATCTTATCCTCGGTAGCGAGTGCAAGCGGGGAAAGTGGTATCCCACCTAAATAAAATGTGTTCATTTGGATCTCGGGTACCGCCCTTCCTGCCGGATCTCCATCAACAATCGGAATCTTTCGTTGAACAGCAGCCAACATGGGATTCAGGCTGTTACCCGCTCCCAGCTCAAACGGTATGACAAAGGAACATTTAAATCCTTTGGCTTCTTCAAGCAATTCCAGAGCGTAGGTTGGAGAATAAGTTCTTACCTTCGTCAATGAAGCCCTGGGGGAACCCACTCCCGCGATCACGGCTCCCCATTTATCATCAGGGACTTCATTGACAGAAACAAGTTCAACTCCGTTATCAAACTCAAGTATTTTTTCAACGAGTTTCATACCTTCGGCGATGGAACCACCTCCTCCGGATCCGAATAGACCTGCTCCAGTAACTATATTTTGCATATCCTTTTTCCCAAGTTTTGTCATTTTGTTGTCTCCTTATTTTCATTTACTTTGACTTAAAACTAAGGATTGATTTTTTGGATAGTTCTTTAGTAGTTTTGTAGACCTTTTACTACTTAACCATTTATATTTTTACCTGTAATTTCTGTCCCATTAGTATAGATGATGTAACTGCCAGGATAACTATTACACCTTTAGTAATATATTGAAAGTAATAAGCAACATTTAGCATTGTCAATCCACTGCTAAGCATAGTGATTATAAATGCCCCTACAAATACACCTTCTCCGGTTGGCTCACCTTCCCCAAACATAGTTGTACTTAAAAAACAAACCGAAATTGCATCTAATAAATAATTCTCACCAGCTTGAGGTTGGCCAGAGCCAAGTCTGGATGTTAAAACTACAGAAGTAGCTGCTACACTTAAGCCTGAAATTATAAAAGTTAACAGGCGATAAAACCTCACATTAATCCCTGCATATAGTGCGGCTACAGGGTTTCCTCCAATAGCATAGATACGCATTCCCAATTTAGTTCTATTCAACACTATCAATGCCATAGCTAATACAACAAACATTACTATTGCAGGAAAAGGAACAGGACCCAGGTATCCTTGCCCAATGAAGAGAAATGCCTCAGGGGGATTTTGTAGAAAAACGGGGTTGCCCCCCGTAAACAACATATCTATTCCCAATGCAATAGAGCCTACAGCAAAGGTTGCTATGAAATCGGGAAGTCCTATATAAGCTGCCAATGCACCGTTTGTTAGACCGACCAGTGAACCCATTAATAGAGCAATAAGAATTGCTAAGGGAAGATTTCCGGTGTGCAGGAGAACTGAGGCAAAGAACACATTTATCAAACCGGTTGCAAATCCAATAGACATATCAAATCCCCCTGCTGCCATAACAAATGTAAAACCAAGAGAGATGATAGTTAACATACTCATCTGTTTTAACATCAGAAAAAAGTTATGTGTGGTAAAAAAGTATTTAGTTGTACAAGAAAATCCAATAAAAATAAAAATCCCGGCTACAGTCGTTCCATATTTTCTTGTTATCGTCCGTAAAAATTCCCATTTGCCCATTCTCTCCACCATTGTTTTATCTTGCTCCTACCATTAATCTTACTATTTCTTCCATATTTGTTTCTTCAGCTTTCATATCCCCTACTTTCTTGCCACTTTTTAAGACGATAATTCTATCGGTGACTGAAAAAATTTCTTGTAAAACATGACTTATAAATACTATTGAAAGCCCTCTTTCTTTCAATCGAACCATTAGTTTAAGCACCTCTTCTGTTTCTTTTACAGCTAAAGCAGCAGTTGGCTCATCCATTATAATAATTCTTGGTTTTGAATAAATAGCTTTGCCCACAGCTATCGCCTTGCGTTGACCACCTGAAAGATTTCTAACTATCAACTTTACAGATCTTATTTCAATTCCTAATTCACCCAGGATACTTTGGGATTCTCTTTCCATATATCTTCTGTTAAGCCACCCCAATGTGGTGGGCTCTTTTCCTAAAAACATATTTTTAGCCACATTGAAGTTATCAACTAAACCCAGATCTTGATGAACTGTCTCTATCCCTAACTCTTTAGCATCATTGGTAGTTTTAATATCTACCTTATCCCCTTTAAAAAAAATCTCGCCCATATTGCATCTATATACTCCGGATAAAATCTTTATTAATGTTGTTTTCCCTGCTCCATTATCACCCACCAATCCCACAATTTCACCGTAACCTAAATCAAAATCCACATCTTCAAGAGCATGAATTCCACCAAATTTTTTAAAAATATTCCTCATCCTTATCAGCGGTTCTTCTGCCAAATTACACTTCTCCTTTATTGTTAAACATAACGAAACTCCCATACCCTGACTGAATGAGCAGGGCATGGGAGGTTCATTGACACTTTTAATTACTTTTTGGGATAATTCTCAGGATATGGCCATTCTCTTCTGGGTGGTAATCCCTCTTTAATGACCAATTTCACAGGAATATAGAAATGGTTTTTGGGTAATTCTTTTCCTTTGAGTAGTTGAAAGACTTTGTCGACTACTGTGCTAGCCATTAACCATGGCTGCTGTGCTACAGTAGCCACAAAGGGGCTATCCGGTTTGCTCATTTCCTCATACGCCTGTGGATCACCATCTATTCCAACGATAATAATCTCATTCTGGCGTCCAGCTTCTCTAATAGCCGACGCGGCAGCAATACCTGCCCCATCAAAAGTAGCAAACACTGCATTAATTGAACCGCGTTTTGGATTAGCTTCTAATACAGACTCCATTTTAGATTTAATGTCCGGGAAAAAATCAGGCCATGCATAAACAAATCCGGCAATAATTTCGGAGCCTGGATATTCCGTCATAACAGCGTGTAACTCCTGTCTGCGCATACGTATCATTTGCCCCAGGGGATTATAGATCTCTATTACACGAGGAGTCTCTCCTTTTTTGCTTAAACGGTTCATCAATTCACAGGAGGCCATAGCACCCATTACCCAGTTATTGGATTCTACTACAACATCAACATACTGGGATATCCCGGCATCCATTGAAGCAATAATAATTCCCTTTCTTGCAGCTTCCCTAAGAGCAGGATCAGCCATTTTTATATCCCCCTCCTGAATTATTATTGCATCCACCCGTTGAGCTATAAAGTTTTCAATAGCCTTAATTCTATCAGGAACATTAGCTGTAACGTTAGAGATTGGAATTCCACCCTGTTTCTTTACCTCATCGATCATTACACTTCGACCTATCCTGGCAAAAAAGTTAGCTTGCCCAAAATTATTTATTCCAATCCTGAACTGCTCTCCTACTGCTATTGAAGCTACACTAGAGGCAACCATCAAAAGAGCTATTGTCCAAGAAACAACCAGCACAACTTTCAATTTTCTCATTTTTTTCTCCTTTAGAAAATTTTGTAAATACTCTTCCTTTTTTAAACATCTTTAAACATCACCTTGCTCTCTATCATCACCTCCTCCTTTGATAAAGTTGTCAACTAAAATCTAAGAGAATGAACAAATCTATTTCTCATATCACCTGATGTGGACAAGCCACATTCTTGATTTTAAAGATATTTTCCTTCAAACTAAAGTTTGTGACAAAAAATCAAGGAAATTGTTATTAAGGTACTGATGCGGACAAGCCACATTCAAGATTATAAAGATATTTTCTTGCAAACTAAAGTTTGTGCCTATTGTGCAAGAAAATCAGTATTAAGGTGCTAATAAGACCTAATGCGGACAAGCCGCATTCTTTATTAAAATAATTTTCTTGCCAAAAAAGCAAGAAAATTGTTATTAAGGTACTATTCGTTTATCATGTATCCTAATCTTTTTGAGATTTCATAACTTTTCTTTAAAATCAAGTCCTTATATCTCAGAAGGTGCTCCATATTCATCCGGTATGAAATAGCAGTAACACTGATTGAAGCGATCACCCTTTTTGTATAATTCCTGATGGGACCAGCTATACATACTATATTTTTTTCATGTTCTTCCCTATCTTCCGCATATCCCTTTTTCTTAATTTCATCAATTTCTTTCAGCAATTGTTCCCTGGTTATTATAGTATTTTCTGTATATTTATGGAAAGTGATGGAATCCAATAATTTTTCTAAAATTCCCGGAGACTGAAAGGCTAAAATAGCTTTACCCACTCCCGTACAATATAATGGTACTACCCCTCCAATTTTGGAATACATCCTGATTGAGTGCAGACTTTCCCTCTTTTCAATATAAATTGCATGATCCCCTAAGAGCATTGCCAGATGCACCGTCTCTTTGGTAATATCATTCAGTTCTTCTATATACTTTTTTGCTATTTCTCTAATTTCCAGATTTTCAATAATGTAACTCGAAATATCTAAAAACTTTAATCCCAATCTGTATTTCCTTGTTTCATTATCTCTTTCTACATAATTAAATGTACACAGCTCAGAAACTAATCTATGAGCTGTGCTTTTGTATATACCCAACCCATCAGCAATTTCCTGTAGTCTCATATCTCCATTTTTTTTTAAAGTTTCGATTATTGAAAAAACTTTTTGCAGTGATTTCATTCATTAACCAAAAAGTTCCATATTATAGAACTTAATTTTAAATTATAGAACTATTTTACAGGATATTATATTTTCTGTCAAGATTTTTATTAACAATATCTCCTTACTGTTAATCATACCAGCCAAAATCATTGATAGCCTTCATTATCGTCCAAACATTATAAGGTGGAGCTTTGGATGGGAGTTCACACCCGGGTGCAAGTATGAAGCCGAACAAACCTATAAAGACGATGGTTTCCCTATTAATTTTCATGGGGATGGAAAAGCATACATGGAGGGGAGCAGAGTTTCAATTTCCCCGAAGGTTGGATTGGCTGAATGCTACAGGGACTCCTATAGTACCTTAATATCGATTTTCTTGCCTTTTAGGCACAAACTTTAGTTTGCAAGAAAATATTTTTATAATCGAGAATGCGGCTTGTCCGCATTAGGTTTCGAAAAGCTTATCTTTGCTGTTAAAGAAGGGATAAACTTATTTTTCAAAAAGTTTATTTTAAAATCCTATTTTTTTAAATAGGTAAATCAACAGAATCATTAATGTCAGGAGTATTGATAAAAAAGTAAATCCTGCAGTAATAAGCCAGGTTTGGATGATTGTCCTTATCCAATATAAAAAGTAAATTATATCCAGCGATTATAGATTTGGAGATAGATTTAGGATATTTAGATCTAAAACGATATAATACAGGGGGAAGTTTTTATAACAAAAAAGAGGATTGTAAAATATCAAAAATATGGTCAATGAAATATATTGTAGGCGGCTATCTTGCATTAGAGGATAAACTAAATATAAAATTGGCACAATAGAAATAAAAGTAAATAATTATGAGAAAGTACCTAAAATTGCGATTGTCTCAACAGAAGCAAATAGCCATAATAGAGTAATCAATTACAGCAATAAAATAATAAATAATTTTGCAGAATGAAGATTTCTAATGCATTATACCAAATCATATAGTAGATCCAAGTCATCAGACACGTGATGATAGAGAGATTGTTCGGGCCAGACTGAATGGAGGGCAAAAACTAACGGCGTTGAAGGAGCAGGTGCAGATGTTGTGAAACGCAATGAAGTGGTAAAGCCGAGTGATGTGGGTAAACCGTGGACATTATCACATCGTAAGTGGCTCAAAGGATTAGAACTGAACGCTGAATACGCTGGTAAGATCGAATAGCGGACAGTGCGTGATTGACGTTTTTATATAATCCTGGCCTTTTATGGAAAGGGCCAGGAATCTGAAAGCCGAGATTGACGAGGAAAAAATCAGGACCATTAAGGGGACGGTTTCGTTTTCTTTTGAAAAAAGGGACAATGCCAAAATCGCCATAACAATCATAGACGAACGGGGCATTGAAAGTTTAAGAGTTATATCACAATAAAAAAAGAGGTGCATTATGTTCAAACTCACAGAGTATATTCCCAGAGCGGATCTGGAAACATTCTGCCGGAGAAATCATATTACCAAAATGTCTCTTTTCGGTTCCGCCCTGCGTGATGAATTAAAACCGGGCAGTGATATTGACATTCTTGTGGAGTTTGACAAAAACCATATCCCCGGTTTGCTGGATCTTGCCGGAATTGAAATTGAGTTGGCGGAGATGTCCGGCAGAAAAGTCGACCTGCGCACACCTGCTGAACTCAGCCGGTATTTCAGAGATGATGTCCTGGAAAAAGCGAGGGTGGAATATGCAATCTAAAGATAGAATCCGTGTGCAGCATATTCTTGATGAAGCCAATGAAGCCTGTAAATATGCGGGAGGTATTTCATTTGATGAATTTGTTGAAGACGGCAAAACCGTCCGGGCTGTTATACGCTCAATAGAAGTTATTGGCGAAGCAACCTCAAAAATATCCATTGAATTCCGTAAAGAACATCCGGATGTTCCCTGGCAAAAAATAATTGTAATGCGAAACCGCTTGATACATGTTTATTTTGATATTGATTACAATATCATCTGGCAGACAGTTAAAGAAAACCTGCCGCCTTTAATTGAACAATTGCAATCGATTTTAAAGAACAAACAATAGTAAATGAAACAGCCCGGATTCAATGGAATCGTCCAGAATTCCTCATAATAATTCTCGTCCTCATTTGTGAAGAGTTAGTTTTACTTCAATACCTCAACACCATCCAGGAAGTAGAGGAACATGTTCAGGTCTTCAAATATTCTTGCTATTTCGACACCTTGCTGCACAGCCCCGGGATCCGGGCTTGAAAAAAGCTTTCTGATTTTAGTACGGTATTTCCCTAT
>JAUVYC010000258.1 GCA_030603285.1 Spirochaetota bacterium | reverse complement strand
CCGAAGAAGGATTTTCTTATCGGTATAGATTCGGACGGTTGTGCATTTGACACTATGGGGATTAAACAAAGGGAATGTTTTTGTCCATGGCTGATTGGATATTTCGGGCTGCAGCCAGTAGCACAGGCTGCACGCGAATGTAAGGAGTTTGTTGATCTTTTTTCAAAAACTCGCGGTGTAAACAGGCATAAAGCGGTGAAACGTATCCTCACAGAGGTGCTGCCATCACATCCAATGGTAAAACTCAGAAATTTTAAAGTGCCGCAGTATCCTTATTATTTTTCCTGGGCAGACGATCCTGATAGTGTATTAAGCAACTACGGTTTACAAAAAGCAATTGATTCTGCAAAAAATGATGCTCAAAAAAAAGAGCTGCAACATGTTTTGGAATGGAGCGAGCATGTTAACTTATCAGTAAAAGAAATTGTTAAAGGAATTCCCCCGTTCCCATTTGTCCGTGAAAGTTTGGAATCTGCATATAAAAAGGCCGACATTATTGTAGTCTCTGCAACCCCGGGGGAAGCACTGGAACGTGAATGGAACGAACATGATCTGGCCAGATATGTGTCTGTAATTGCCGGCCAGGAAATGGGCAGCAAAAAAGAACATCTTAATCTGGCCAGCAGCGGTAAATATCCGGAGGATCATGTACTGATGGTAGGAGACGCTCCCGGAGATTATAAAGCAGCAAAGGAAAATAATGCGCTGTTTTTACCGATTAATCCCGGGCATGAAGAGTCATCCTGGGAATTGTTTTATAAAGAAGCTATTGGAAAATTCTTTGAGGGGAAATATTCCGGAGATTATGAAAATGAGCTTATCCGGAAATTTAATAAACTTCTACCTGATAAACCAAAGTGGCAGATGAAAGAAGGGTAAAAAATATTATGCCGTATAATTTGCGTAACAGGAGGGAGGTATGGGTAAAAAGAATGTAATAGTAGCTCAATCCGGAGGGCCATCCCAGGTTATTAACAACTCGTTAAGAGGAGTTATTGATGCGTGCAAAAGTTATCCTGACAGGTTTAACATCATTTATGCCGGTTACCATGGAGTGGAGGGGATTCTTAAAGAAGAACTCCTCAACCTTTCTGCACAGGATGAAAAAGAGGTTAACCTCCTGGCTACGACACCGGCAGCAGGATCCATAGGTACATGCAGGTATAAATTAAAAGCTAAACAGGCAGAAGACTTTGAACGTATAATCGAGGTTTTTAAAGCCCATGATATTGGATACTTCTTCTACATCGGCGGTAATGATTCTATGGACACAGCCAATAAGGTGAGCGCGCTGGCAAGGACTAAGGGATTAGAACTGATTGCAACCGGAGTTCCAAAGACGATTGATAATGATGTGGGCGACTCTGAGTTTAAGCTTATTGATCATACACCGGGGTATGGAAGTGTGGCAAGATACTGGGCTTACTATATCCAGAACGCTAATGAGGAGAACATGGGATCGTGCCCGTCTGATCCTGTTCTTGTAATACAGGTGATGGGTAGAAAGATTGGATTTATACCTGCAGCAGCAAGGCTTGCTGATCCTGACAGAGAAATGCCACTGCAGATCTACCTTGCTGAATCAGGCCTATCCCTTGAACAGCTTGCTGATAATGTCAACGATGAACTGAAAAAAACCGGAAGGGTTATTGTTGTAATAAGTGAAGGATTCTCTGCAGGAGATATAGGCGAATCCAGAGATTCATTCGGACACACTCAATACGGTTCAAGTCAGATAACTGTTGAACAGGTTGTTGTGAATTATTTAAACAGACAGGGGCTTAAACAGGGGCTTAATGTCCACGGGTCTGCACGTGGTAACAGGGCAGGAACCGACCAGCGGGATACGATTATTTATGCATCAGAAGTAGACCTTGAAGAAGCCTATGAAGTAGGGAAAAAGGCTGTCAAAATAGCAGTAGAAGATGGAAACGGCTTTATGGCAACAATACTGAGAAAACCGGGCGATGTATACAAAGTTGAATATGATAAAGTACTTCTTGAGAAGGTGGCAAATTCTGAAAGAAAGTTTCCTTCAAAATGGATAACAGAGAACAGGATAGATGTTACCGATGAATTTATAAAGTATGCAAAACCGTTAATAGGAGAAAATTGGCTTGAAGTACCCCTTGAAAACGGACTGCAAAGATTCACCAGATTTAAACCAATATTTTCAGATAAAAAATGCAAACCCTATATACCACAAGCCTACAGGAAATAAATTTGATAACACCTTCAGGCGGTTTGCCCTTTTATTAAAATTATCCAATATTTGATTTTTCGTCGTTCATGAGATATAATTGATTTAGAATCATGTAAATATAAGGGAATGGACAAAAACAACTATAAAAGAAGAATCAAAACAGAAGCGGATGCTCATATCACTCTGGGTATGCTGCTGCGTAAAAGGCGCAGTATAGAAAACAGAAAGATCATCGAAAAAATTTTACGCAGCAGACTCAGTATTAATGATAAAATAAATGAAATAAGAAAAGCCGATGATCTGTATGAAAAAGCGTCACTTAAGCAGGAAAAAAAGACTGTTGAAATTGATGTTGGGAAGGGAAAAGCTCCTGCTAAGCAGCAAGACCTTACCCCTGAACATGAGGGGCTGGACAGTGAAAATGAGCTGGTAAAGAAGCGTATTTCCCTGAACCGGAGGGCAATCAAAGCACTTCATGAACAGTCTCATTTTTTCCATTTCCTCTTCCGGGAATATAAAAAAATCCGGGATTTCGGGATAAAAACACATATTTTTCATTTGAGACTCTTTCCTCCCGGAGTGAAGTTGAATAAAGGTGTCGGTCTATTTTTCTCAAAACATCTGCAACCCTGGTCCGCGGAATTTCTAAAAATCTTAAATATTGTCCTTGAAACAGGCTGGTTATATTTACATAAAAGAGAATATAATCTCATAGTGATTTTAAAAAAACTTTGTGGAAAAATCATATTAACTCATTTCACTCTTTTCAACTACAAAGATAAAAAAGTTATTGACAGACTCCGTTCGATGGACACACAATTTCTTATTCTCCATTTTCATCCGGATTATCCGGAAATAATTCTTTCTTCTCTGCATACGGTATTGGACAAAGATCCAAATCATAAAGAATTCCTCCAAAATGCTGAAGACCTTGCAAAAAAGATTCTTTACAAAGATGCCACCATTCCCTCTTTTTACAATTTCATACTCGGTCTTAACATATTTAAATACAGACGATACCTGAATCTCCAGGACCTTATTCAGGATAATCAGTGGGATGTTATAAGCTCTATATATTTTGAATGCGAGCCGGAAATACAAAAAAAAATTGACGTATACATCCAGGAATGCAAACAGAATCTCATGCCCTTCTATAAGCGGAAACAGGAAATCCTTCGTATGAAATCATTTCTTTCAAGAGATAACGATGGTGGGATTGACTTCAGACCATTACAGTATTTCTACGAATCATCCCAATCTAAAAATAAATACAATTTTTCTAAGGATAAAGAGAACATCATCCTTATTATTTCACGATTCCTCACTATTTTTGCAGCATCCTTTGAGTTTCTTTTAAATGATAAAGTACACATTGCCGGAACAGGAGAGGTGAGAATTTTTTCTCGGAATTTTTTTCAACTGGAATGTTCAAGAATTCAGTATCTTGTCGGAAAGCTTGAAAAACTCTCTTTTGGGTTTCCATTTCCGGAATCATTTTCGTGGGAGCGTTATCTACTGCTTAATAACTCCAACCGGGACGCTTCCGAAACAGAGGCAGAGGTCATGACCCTGATAAGTGAAGGCCTTTATTTTCTTAATGGTATAGGGAAAAAACTTGCCTATGTTTTGAGTATGCGCCGGCCGAAGGAGAATGATGAGGAAGAACCCGATCCCATCGAGACAATTGTCCTTAGAGGAAAGCCATTCAGCCTGCCGTATGAAGACAAGATCATTGAGTCCAAAACTTATTTGGGAGAAAAAACTATTTTAGAAGGGGTCTCTTTGATAACTTCAATTTGTTTTCTT
>JAUVYC010000103.1 GCA_030603285.1 Spirochaetota bacterium | reverse complement strand
TACCTCGTTATTAAAGAAATGCGTCGTAGGTATGTCAGACAGAGCAATAGCTAAACAGCTGAATTTGTTGAAAGCTATTTGATGTTTGGGTTAAGGAGTTACTCCCAGTAATTGACTATTATTCTATAATAGATTATTTTTTAGAGGCCAGGCAATTTATTTAATGATGTGAGAATAATTGTATCTTTTATTTGTACGGAGGCTGAATGGCAAAAGAGGAGGCAATAATTGTTAATGGAATTGTAAAGGAACCGCTTCCTAATGCAATGTTTAAGGTTGAACTCGAAAATGGACACGTAGTTCTGGCCCACATTTCGGGTAAGATGAGAATGCATAATATACGAATTTTGCCTGGCGATAAGGTTACTGTTGAACTCTCCCCTTATGATTTGAACAGGGGGAGGATAACATACAGGTACAAATAAATAGTACCTAGATAATCGTGAATGTGGCTTGTCCGCATTATCGGCACGAGTGAGGGAAAAAGATGAAAGTACGGGCTTCAGTAAAAAAGATCTGTGATAAATGCAGAATAATTAGAAGAAAAGGCGTTGTGCGGGTGATCTGTGATAATCCTAAACATAAACAGAGACAAAAATAAACCTAAAGGGATTGAATTATATGGCAAGAATAGCGGGTGTGGACTTACCAAATAGCAAGAGAATCGTAATAGCACTCACGTATATATTCGGTATTGGAAATACGATTGCAGAAAAAATTATTGAAAAATCAGGGGTTAATCCTGATACACGGGTAAATAAACTTACTGATGAGGAAATTGCACGCCTGAGGAATATTATTGAAAAAAACTATAAGATAGAAGGTGAGCTTCGAACAGAAGTATCTATGAATATAAAGAGGCTTATAGATACCGGTTCATATCGGGGACTGCGTCACAGGAAGGGGCTCCCTGCAAATGGGCAGAGAACCCGTACGAATGCACGAACCAGAAAAGGGAAAAAGAAAACAGTTGCAGGAAAGAAAAAGTAAAGGAGTTTGAAATTGGCGAAAGCAGTGAGATCAAAGAGCAGGAAAAAAGAAAAGAAAAACATCGCAAGCGGTATTGTCCATATTCAGGCCACTTTTAACAATACGATCGTTACGATTACCGATAGACAGGGGAATACGATCTCATGGTCGAGTGCAGGGAGTTTGGATTTTAGAGGTGCTAAAAAGAGCACTCCTTTTGCTGCGCAGATCACGGCTGAAGATGCTGCCCGTAAAGCTATGGAACATGGTTTACGTGAAGTAGATGTTTATGTGAAAGGACCCGGCGGGGGAAGAGAATCTGCTATTCGGACTTTACAGGTAGTGGGTTTGACAATAAATATGATTAAAGACGTCACTCCCATACCTCATAACGGTTGTAGACCTCGTAAGAGGAGAAGGGTATAAACACATTAATATTTTGAAATAGGTTAAGTCACACAGCAACTATTCTATGGAGGAATAAATGGGAAGGTACTTAGGGCCTTCTTGCAGATTATGCAGGAAAGAAGGAGTAAAGTTAATGCTCAAAGGCGACAGGTGCCTTGCGAGTAAGTGTGCGATATTGAAAAGAAAACTTCCTCCCGGGAGTATTCCTAAAAGGCGTGTAAAAGTATCTGAGTATGGTATACAGTTGAGGGAAAAGCAGAAAGTAAAAAGAGTTTACGGTCTTTTTGAAAATCAGTTTAAAAAATATTTTGAAATTGCGTCCCGTAAGAAAGGGATTACAGGGGAAATGCTTTTAATTCTTCTCGAACAGAGGCTGGATAATGTTGTCTATCGTATGCATTACGGTTCCTCAAGAAAAATGGCAAGGCAGCTTGTAAAGCATGGGCACATTACTGTTAATGATAAGAAGGTGGATATTCCGTCTTATCTAATTAAAGAAGGGGATGAAATTGCTGTAAAAGAAGGGAGTAAAAAATTAATTTCGATTCTTGAAAGTATGAAGGTTTTACCTCGAGTAGGTACAGTCCCATGGATCGAAGTTGACCCGGATAATTTAAAGGGAAAGTTTGTATACATTCCAAAAAGAGAAGAGATTGATTTGCCTGTTCATGAGCAGTTAATCGTTGAATACTATTCGAAATAATCGAGGAGTATTACTAAAATGCCACATAAAAATCTCTTAAAGGGGATGAAACGACCAAAATCTATTAAAATAGAATATAAAAATGAGAGTAAAGATCATGGACTTATCATAGCCTCTCCTCTTGAAAGGGGATATGGAACTACCCTTGGAAACTCGATACGGAGGGCTCTTCTGTCTGCTCTTCAGGGGTACGCAATAGTTGCTTTACATATCCGCGCTTTTGATCTTGAAAAGGGAAATATGCGGCTCATAACAAGCGAATTTGATATGATTCCCGGAATGGTTGAGGATATAATAGATTTTATCTTGAATCTTAAGAATGTTCGATTAAATCTTGCCGAAGACCTGGAAACAAGGACAATAACAATTAACAAGGAAGGCCCTGGAGTATTAAAAGCAGGGGAAATTGCAGTTGATGAAAATATTATTGTTTTAAACCCTGATCTTTATCTTGCTACTTTGAATAAAGAATGCAAAATATCGATGGATATTCAGATAGATCTGGGGCGTGGGTATGTGCCTGCAGAGGCTAACATTGATAATGTTGAAACCATTGGGACTATACCCATTGATGCTCTGTTTTCGCCCATAAAAAAGTGTAATTTTAAGGTTGAAAATGCCCGTGTCGGCCAGAGGGGAGACTACGACAAACTTATACTTGAGGTATGGACTGATGGAAGTATTCTTCCGGAAGATGCAGTAGCAGACGCCTCAAAGATTTTAAAGGATTATCTTGTTCACTTCATCAATTTTGATGAAGAATTTGAAGATGAAGACAATGAAGTAGATGAAGAATTAGAAAAATTAAAGGTAATTATTGATACTCCGGTTGAAGAGCTTGAACTTTCAGTTCGTTCGTCCAACTGCCTCAGGAATATTAATGTAAAAACAATAGGAGATCTTGCCTGTCTAACGGAAGATGAAATATCTAAAACGAAAAATTTTGGTAAAAAATCACTCCAGGAAATTAAAGATAAACTTGGTGAATATGATTTGAACCTGGGCATCAAAGATTATCTGGATCAGCAATTGGCAAAGATGGAAGTGGAGAGTTGAAATGAGGCACCTCAATCGAATAAAAAAGTTTAACAGGACCAGGGCTCATAAGAAGGCTATGTTTTCAAATATGATGGTATCCTTTTTTCAAAATGGAAAAATAAAAACAACAACAGCAAAAGTAAAAGAGCTGCGGAGACTAAGTGAGAAAATTATCACAAGGGCTAAAGAAAATACTCTCCATAATAAGAGGATAGTCCTCAGTAAAGTAAAGGATAGGGATATTGTTGCGAAACTATTTGATGAAATCGCTCCGAGATATCAAAATATAAATGGTGGATATACAAGAATCATCAAACTTGGAAGTAGAATGGGCGATGGGGCGGAATTATCACTTATAGAACTTGTTAATGTTGAAGATAAAACACAAAGTAAGCCAAAAGGAAAAAAGAAAGAAGCAGTCAAGGAAGAAAAATAAAGATAACCCCTTTCTCTCAACTCTTTCATATTCTTTTTTTTGTCTTATTTGCTCTTATAATCCGCTCTTTTTTCACTGTACTTATACAGGGAGCAATTATTCTCGCCTCGTTGTTTATCTTCAAGGTGAAATACAGAGACATACCCTTACGTGACATTACTCCACTTCTCCCGATACTTTTATTTGTATTTATTCTTAACTGTTTTAGAGGTGGAGGAGAGATAGTTTTACGTTGGGGTCCAATAATTATTCTGAAGCAGGGAATCATGAGGGGAGTATATTTTTCAACTGTTATAATGGAAATATTTATTATGAGTAAATTACTGACAAAAGGGTTTCCTCCTGAATCCCTCCTGTCAACGCTGTATACTATTGATACAGTTGTATGTAAAATATTTAGATGTAAAGACAGCTATTCTTTAAATGAAAATAATTCTCTTCACTCAAGGAAAATTTTTTTTTTAATCCTCTTTTATATATTGAGAATATTTCGGATTATCTATACTGAATTAAAAATATTTTTCACAATAAAGGGTAAGAGTTTTAAAGGTAAAATTATTCAGTTTTTTAACACGGTATTTAAGCAATCTCTTGATAAGTATGAAAAAATGAAAAAGGTTACTGTTTCACCAGTAAAGCCAGTAATTCATGATTATATATATATTTCTGTGCAGGTCATTTTGTTCTCATTCCTAATTATTCTTAAAAATTGGCAAATAACGTAGGGGCAATTCATGAATTGCCCCTACTATTACCAGAAATGGGGCGTGCTTTTTGTCTCTATTTTATTGTTGTCTTTACTGTATATTATGAAGCCCTGGATATTATTCCGGGTCAGGAAGGAAAAGCCTTCTTTACTTCCCATACTGAAGACCGCAGTGGCAACAGCATCTGCAAAGGTGGTATCATCAGCGATTATTGTAACACTTTTTATGTCGCTGAAAGGGTAACCTGTTTTGGGGTTAAACAGATGGCAGTATTTCACTCCACCTTCAATAAAGAACTGTTCATAATCTCCTGAGGTGACAATTGCTGCATTAATTTTTTCAACTACTCCGCTGTAACGATCTTCATGAACCGGATCCTGAATTGCTATTCTCCATTTTGTCTTATCTTTCGTTGTTCCGCTTACGTATATATCCCCGCCTGCATTAATAAGGAAATTGTGGTATCCTCTGGATCTTAGATAGTCGCGTATGAGATCAACAATCTTTCCTTTCGCAATCCCGCTGAGATCAAACTTCACAGAAAGGGGTTTAATAATTCTATCCCCCATAACCCTGACCTTATTGTGCCCTATAAGCTTAAGGGTGTCTTTAATTTCAGCCTCGTGGGGCAAAACAGGATTATCTGTATCAAAACACCATAGTTGAACAAGAGGAAGGATAGTAGGATCAAAATATCCATTCGTGAGCTTTGCCAGAGAAATAGAGTCCACAATAAGTGAAAAAAGCAGCTCATTGTTTTTTTTAAGGATATGCTGTGAGCTGTTAAAAAGTGAGAGTGATCCAATTTCGTCCCTGTAATTAAAGTCTTTTCCCAATATATTGATCTTTTTATAAGCAGTTTCGATTATATCATGTGTTTTAGTTGTGTTATCTGTGCTGGTGATGATAGTTATCTGAACATAGGATCCGAGGGCAATCCTGGTATCAGTAACGGAAATAGATTTTTTTGAACAGGAAGAAAGGGCAATGCCTGCAGATATGAAAAAAATTAAAATAAGAGATGAATATATTTTCCCTGGTGACAGCATCTAATTGAGTACAATGTCTATATTATCATTTAAGAAAGAACCATTTATTGATGAGCATATCTAATGAACCATCTTTTTTCATTTTTTCAATACCAGAATTAATCCTGTTAAGTAGTGATTTATTTCCTTTTTTAACTGCAATAACATATTCTTTAACAGTGATTGGATCCGGGTGGATCCTGAAAATTCTCTTATATTCATCATTAAGATGAACAAATTGTGCGGCGGTTGGAAGGTCAACACATATAGCATCGATTTTGCCCAGGGCCATGTCTTCGAATGTATTTTCAATTTTAGTATACTCTTTTATATTTATGTGGCCTTCCTTTATAAGAATCTGTTTTGATTCTGTGGATTTTCGCAAACCAACGGTTTTATTCACCAGATCTTTTAACCCCTTATAATCCTTAAAATCTTCAGAAAGGACAAATACTTCTCCGATTTCCATGTAAGGATTAGAATAATTAATATCAATGTTTTCAAAGGAACGAGCACCATTAGATGATGTAATCGAAGAAATGGCAATATCGTAGGTTTCATCGATTAATCCATGCAGAAGGTTCCCTTTTAATACTGGAATAATTTTAATATTCATGTCCGAACTGATTGCAATTTGTTCTATTACATCTATCTCAAAACCAACAATCTCTTTTTCTTCATCGATCATAACAAGTGGAGGGTTATTAGGAGAAGTTGCAACAATATATCGGTCCTTCTTAAAAAACTTTGAACAGCAGGATAAAGCAGCACTTAAAAAAAGGATTAAGAAGAATAAAAATAGTCTTTCAGCTAATTTTTTCATTATTAAATATCCATTTTTTCACAAAAACTCATCTCTATTTTGTTTTCTCAGACAGGGAGCAGGGGGGGTGTTTCTTTTGAATCGGGATCTGTTGATTAGTATAATAATGCGATTGATATCCCCTCCATTAAAACCTTGAGCCTCAATCTCTTTAACAGTAAAATTTCTTTCTATAAGCAGGTACAGTATGTTATCTGCTGTTTTATAGGTTATACCAAGTTCAGTTTCATCTGTTTGTCCATCCCATAAATCTGCACTAGGTTTTTGAGTGATAATTTCATCAGGAATTCCAACAAGCCGGGCAATATCCCACACCTCTGTTTTATAAAGGTCGCCGAGCGGTTCAATAGAACATCCCCCATCGCCGTAAATAGTGAAATAACCTAGAAGTATTTCAGTTTTGTTGCCTGTGCCAATAACGAGTGCGTCAGTTTCTGATGAAATATCATAGAGTGTTATCATTCGAACTCTGGCAATAATATTGCCCAGTCGAATATTGGTCATATGATCAGAGATTTCTCTCAAGCTGTCGACTGCTCGGGTTATGTCATAGTATCGTTTTATCCCTGATTTCATTTCTATTAATTTTTGTGCATTATTCATCAATTGTTCTGCGGAAGTTTTATAAGGCATCATGACACCTATGGTATTTTTTTCCCCTAAAGCTTCACATGTAAGGAAATATGTAAGGGACGAATCCACTCCACCTGAAAGTCCGATTACACCTCGGGTTTTTCCGGCGTTTAAGGAATATTCATGGATGAAGGATACTATTCGATCTTTATACTCTTTAAGGGTGGCCTGGTCTGTTTTGTATATATAGGGTTTTATCTTTTTCATATTTAAGTTCTATTTTAAAGCATTAACCTGCTTTGAGAGAGTATCATAAGTGTTTAAACTCTGTTAGATCCTGTTTTGTATATACTTCTTTTAATGGTATTCCTTCGCCCGTAATATATCGCTTATGTTGTCCCTCAATAAGAATGGTAAGTTTTGTCACCTGGTTGAAATTAAAGGAGGTGAGCAATACCTGGGAGAGTTCCAGGAGTATTGCGTCTCTTCCTGTGTAATTTTCTTCGAATTTATGTGTAAAATTAAGGGTTAAATGTCCGCCTGAAATATGTGCTGAAATCAGATCAGTATCGTCCGGTATAAAACTGGTAATACCCCTTTGCCTTTCTGCTACTGTAGGCCCTCTCAACAAAGACTCTATCGTTCTTGTGATCGGTGAATCCTTATATTCTATCGTTCTTGTAACAGGAATCGGACTCACCATACCGTCCTCTTTATTTATTTTTACAAAGTAAAGAGAGGTGGTAAGCTTTTTAGTTTTTAATTCGCTTTTTGTTGCAGTTTTCTTTTTATCTTGGGATTCAAGTCTTTGAGTGGTTTTGACTATTTCATTCGAGCTCTTTGTTTCCATATCCTCAGGTTTATCGGGTTCTTTTATTACTTTTTCTCCAGAATCGGTTAATCGTGTCTCATCGCCTGTTTTTTCTTGTTTTACGTATTCATCACGTTTTTCTTCCGTTTCAGCAAGCTCCAGTTTATTGTCTTCCTGGATTTCAGTTTCTATTCGAGGTTTCTCCAGCACCTCTTTTATACCTTTTATCTTATTAAATGAAAAGGTCTCTTTGAAATTACCTTTCCCTTTATAGACAAAAATAACGATAATGACAAGGAGAATAAAAAGCCAGAATAAACAACCTGTTTTTCCAATTTTCGATATTCTTTTTCTAGGAGCCATTTTAAGCAATATAGATTTCAATTTTGTAATTGTCAAGGCAAACTCTTTTTGTTTAATATAGAAGGAGGAGTATGAAAATATCTCGAGGTGGATATCATGATAAAACATAAATACTATGTTATTAAGGGTTTATTAATTCTCTATTTCCTCACACTCTGTTTGTTTAGCTCCTGTTTGCTTAGCTCCTGTCATAAAAAGGAAATGGGAAAAACAACATTGAGTATAAACGGCCGGCCTCTCAGCGTGGAAATTGCACGAACAAAAAACCAGAGACAGAGAGGACTTATGTATAGAGATGAACTTGCCATAAACCAGGGGATGCTGTTTATATTTAAAAATGATAAGATTCTTTCATTCTGGATGAAGGATACAAAAATACCCTTATCAATTGCTTTTATAGATAAAAATGGAAAAGTTACCGATATATTTGATATGGAGCCGTATTCCTTAATACCCATAACATCGAATAGTAAATGCAGGTATGCACTTGAAGTAAATCAGGGGTTTTTTAAGGAATCAGGATTATTAGTCGGAGATAGAATAGATCTGGAAACGGTCAGATAAAAACCTGGTATATAAGTACAATGATTGGGTTTTTCGTACTGTACGGTTAGATGAATAAACAAATTTGTACTATACTATATATATAAGAATATAGATTCACTGCCAAAAGGAAGCCATCTCCTTTGGAGGTGTTCTTTTACCCGGGATTGTATGATTAAACCACCGAATAATTATTTTTTGCATTCTAAAAACCTTATGATAAAATATTTATGGTTTTATATGCTGGCAATTTTCCTGTTTTCTCCTGTCTCTATATACGGAAAATCAAACAGCAAAGTTTTAATCTATTATTTTAAGGATATTTCGGATAAAGAGGCATATATTGAATTAACCTATAGAATTCCTGTTTACATCCATAGCAAGTTGAAAGAGCATTTTAAAAAAAATAAAGTTC
>JAUVYC010000101.1 GCA_030603285.1 Spirochaetota bacterium | reverse complement strand
AGCATTCTCTAAATAGGATTCAAAAGAATCCCTCACCGGGCCAGGGAGGGTGACCTCCAGATAGCTTTTCAAAGAACGCTTTTCATCGTCAACGAGGTCTTTGATCGCCAGCCAGTCCCGTAGGTTAGACCTGCTTATCATGGAGACAGTATAGTAGGAAAAATCAAAAGGATGGAATTTCCTGTTAAGCACTGTAGGCTCAATCCTATAGGGACTGTATGCCAACACCCGATCAGAAAGTGTGGAAAGATAATAGATATTAACGGGATACCGCCTCAAATCAGAAAGGTTTTTTTCATCTTTCCAGGTATCGAGCAGACGGAGATAAACGAGATCATTGAGTGCCTGCTCTTTCGAGAGAAGGAATCCTCTTTCTGCATCAAAATGACCATAGTAGGCTTCTGCTGCATAGACTGGTTCCATAGAACTGGCCACGACCATGACAGCATACTGTTTGTTATCACCTCCTGTTCCCTGGGTGTACCACTCATCAGAGGGCACTCCTTCCAGCAAACCCTGCCCTTCTTCTGAGGATCCTGCCTCCCCATTCTGCTGATTACCTTTTCCCCATTCTTTCCAAAAACCATCGTACCTGCCCACATCAAATCTTTGATCCTTCCATTGATCCATGGAGAGCAGATTACCTCCTTCCAGTCCTTCACCCATCGCATCGAGAGGAATCGGCCTGGGTTTTGGTTCCTGTTTCAGGAGGTTGAAAACAACAGAATGAGTAACAAAATCCGCGGGTAGTAAAAGATAGGTAAAAAGCCCGGCAGACACTGCCAGAGCCAGGAAAAGGAATAGTTCTTTCAATCCCCGTTTTCTCTTTCCGCTGTTATATGCTGAAAGATAAAGGATTATTCCATGGAGGAGAAAAGTGAGGGCAATAAGAACCAGTATTCCCTGGGTTATGCCTGAGCTCTCCCGGGCCACCCACTCAGATGCTCTGGAAAAGCTCAGTAGCTTATAATAAAGGAAACCAAGAAAGAATTGTTCCAGCACAGCAAAAGGATAGCCGCGAGTTCCTGTTTTAAAGATAAGGGCCGTTAAAAGAAAGGAGGCACAACCCACCCCAATAAACAATAAGGTGTAAGAGCTGAAACCGGAAAATAAGACGGTTGAAAAAAGAAGGAAGCCGCATGCTGCGGAAATCCATGTTGCTGCCCGAAAACGGGGGGGTGACAGATAAAAACTAATGAGCATTTCTCCCGGAACCAGCAGAAACCACATCCACCAGCCCATTCTGTCATAGGGCACCGCAATGGCGGGATGGATCACTGGCAGACCAAAAGCCAGGAGATACAGAAATAATCTTGTATAAAAGAGAACCTGCATAATTTTAGCCTGACGCTGCCATGATTACAAAGTTTTCACCTTGATGGGATGTTCTTCTAACCTTCCTTTTTCCTGAGCTCCAATCTTTGGTTTGGGTAAATTCCGGTCTCTGCGCAGGATCCATGAGCCCGGGAAAGGTATCGACCCGAGAGACTTAAATAGATGAATTGTCCTCTCTTTTCCACCACCATCTTTGTTTGAGACTGTTCTGAGAATGTGCGTTTTTGCATTTTGATATAAAGCCAATACGGCAGGAAGATTCTCATCGTAGGGTGTAGAAAAAATATAAATTTCGTTTACACTGGAATCAACCTGATACTCAGAGGGTTCAACCTGAAAGAAAATAGAGCTCAGATCCAGGCTGAACCCTTCAATATCCTCATCCGTCTCAAGACGAATGTTTCCCCTTCCTGTTTTTATGATAAAGTGATATTCCGGATTCTCATTTTTCACCTTTTTTAAAAAAGATAGTAACCAGCTTTTTAATTGATTCAGGTGGATGAGAGATTCAACCGTTTCCCTCTGGTTACTTCGAAAGTGTCTGAACTCGATGGGAATTAGTCTCGTTTTTTCCTGGGTATAGGGTGAGATTTTGGTAAACAGCTGTGAAAACCTGCTCGATGATTTCCAATTGATATCCCTGAAACGGTCACCCGGAATATATTCACGCATATAGTATCGTTCCTCTTCTGATCTTTTCTTTCTATTTTTATCCTCAAAACCCCCTACTGCCTCAATATGGTAAGATCTGTCGTCTGCGAATAGCGCGGGTTTTACCATAAGTTTTCTGAAATTGTCACGGCCGAATCGGGCTCGTGTCAGCCCGAAAAGATCGCATATTTTAAGACCACCTCTGGCCTGAAATTCACCGGCAAGAGGAAAATAAAGGGGAACTGACAGACTTTTTCCCTCAGCAGAGGATGTCTCATGGGAAATGTACATATGGGCATTTCTTCCTACTGTGATCCGGCCGCTGATTTTGAAATGCAGGCGATAAAAATAGAATGTCCTTATACCATCTCCCCTAAGTTGATGATTAGTTCCTTCCATTCCAGCGTAAAGTGGTTGGCTTGAATCCCACTGAAACTGTATCTTCTTGAAGCGGGCAGCCTGAAGCCTCCCTACAAGTGCCAGGATAAGAAGTGTAAAAAGGGCAAAGAGTGAGAGTACGAAACCATACGAATTGCCGGTGGTATAACTTTTTACGAAAAGCACTACGGAAATAGAAGTAAGGATAGTACCGGAAATTGTGAGTGGATAGTAAAAGATGAGCCGATTCATCCAACAGGAAACAATATGTTTTTCAGGCCCATTGTTTGAAAAATAAATTGGCAATCTCATCCCAAAAGCCTATCTGGTTCAGTTATCAATCATCACCTTTCTCTGTTCTTTTTTTTAGGAAGCTCAACCGGCACTGATTTAAGGATCTCTTCGAGAAGATCTCTTGTATTCTGAGAAGGGTCATTCATAATCACACGGTGCGAGACGGCAGGGTGAAAGATCTCTTTAACTATATCAATGGTTACGAAATTCTGGCCACGGATGAGTGATAATGCCCTTGCCAACCGCGATAATTTAACGCCGGCTCGTGGACTGGCTCCCATATACACACCCGCAAGATATCTGGTTTGTACTACACAGGCAACGATGTAATCGATCACATCCTGGTGGATAGTAACATAATCTATTAATTTCTGCCAGTGGAGAAGCTCGCGGGAACTTACGACAGGCCCAAAATTCTGCCAGCCGTCATCTCTGCTGTGTTTCTTGATAATCTCTGCTTCATCATGAGGATCAGGATATCCGAGGGAAAGCCGGATCATAAATCGGTCTAATTGTGGGGCAGGGAGCGGAAACAGATGAGCCCCCTTTAGGTTCATAGTGGCAATAATAAAGAAGGGATCCGGCAGCTCATAGGTTCGGCATTCTATAGTTACCGCCTGCTCCTGCATAGCCTGGAGAAACGACCCTTGAGTCTTAGGGGTTAAGAGATTGATTTCATCACAGAGAACAAAATGGGCAAAAATAGGGCCTTTATTGAAGATCATTTGATTGGTGGAGCTGATAAAACGATTGTATCCCAATATGTCCTGAGGCAGCATATCAACAGTGCACTGAATGCGACTGAATTGTTCTAATGCAACATCATTAATCAGCATCTCTTCATCATGCCACTTCAGCGAACCTGCCAGTGCTCTTGCCAGTGATGTCTTCCCTACACCGTGAGTATCCGCTAAGATTACATGACCTCCTGCAATCACTGAGGCAATGATATATTCCAACTTGTTTGTTTGTATATAAATAACAGATTTTATATTGTCGATGAGTTTCGAAGCGCCTTTTTGAACAGCTAAAGCAAAATTGCTCTGTATATCAGATTGTTGAATTTGGAGTTTTTGCATAGGCGATGACATAAACTTCGTTTGTATTAAATGATTATAGAGAACCGGAACCACTATACTTTCATAAAAATATGGAATTAAATAGACATGAAGTCAAGGGTAATTACCCCCTCTTTATATAAACTAATTATATTGTCGAAGAGAGCTGTTCTTAGTACCTTAATCCTGTTTTTTTGTCAAATAGGCAAAATTTTTTTTATCGTGAATGTGGCTTATCCACATCATTACCTTAATAACAATTTCCTTGTTTTTTTAGCACAAACTTTAGTTTGCAGGAAAATATCTAAAAATCAAGAATGTGGCTTGTCCACATCAGGTATACCGAAAATAAATGAGGGCTCAGTTAAAAGCTGTTTTGCATTTATTCGACAGCACATATAAAGTAAAAGATTTTCTCTATATGCTCGAAAAGAAGAATGCTGAATTTACCGGACTGAACGGATCGAGCAAAGCTCTTTTTATCGCTTCACTTTATCAGAAGATAAAACAGGGCATTATTATTATTACAAGGAGCAACAGGGACGCTTCTGACCTTTACGGCGATCTGGCGCTTTTTTTTAATGAACAGCTTATATTTTTATTTCCTTCCAAGGAGACCCTCCCTTATGACGACACCGAGCCATTTAAAGATATAGTTATAAAGAGAATTATCTCTTTGAATGCTCTGGCAGCCGAACAATCCGGTGTCTTTATTCTACCGGTAAGAACCTTTACGGATTTTTTCATCCCCAGGGAAATCTTCATGCAGAGTATTATCAGCCTGAAGAAAAGCTCTGATATGCCGTTTTCCCAATTGAAAGAACGGCTCTTTCAATTGGGCTATGAGAGAGAAGACAGGGTCTCATATCAGGGTAGTTTCTCGATTCGAGGGGATATCCTGGATGTTTTTATATTTGGAAAAGAGCATCCTTTCAGAGTGGAGTTTTTCGATGATATCGTTGAATCAATTCGTGAGTTCTCACCAGCGACACAGAGATCCCTGAGAGAAGTGGAGGGTATTACAATACTCCCGGCGCGGGAAACCATACTCATCCCATCAATAAAAAAGGATTTAGAGAGCCGGATTAATGAAGAAAATGAGAAGGTTATTGAAACGATTTTGGACCATGGTACTTTTCGTGGCATTGAAAATTTCATTTCCCTGATTTACCGGTATCCCGGTACGATCCTGGATTATACAGGCGGGAAATATCTCTTTATCTTTGATTCTCTCAGGGAATGTATAAAACAGGCTAAATTTTTTAAAGGAGAGACTAAAAGACTGTACTGTGAAAAAAAAGAGGATACATTTCTTCTGCTCCCCGAAAAAATTCATGCGGATTTCAATTCCCTGATTACTGATATCGGATACTATGCAAACATTTCTGTTTTCCCTAAAACTGGAAATTATGATTTTGATTTTGAAATATCAGAAAAAAGAGGGTACAGGGGGCAGATCCGTCAATTCAAGAAAGATATTGAAGACCTCCTTGTGGATGATTATACAGTTATTGTCGGTGCAAGCTATGAAGGCCAGACCAACCGTCTGCGGGAACTGCTTAAAGATCTATTAAATGTATATGAGAAACTTAAGATTATTACTCTTGATATTCATGAGGGTTTTTTCTCCCGCAGAATGAAACTTGCTGTGGTACTTGATAGGGAAATATTCAGCCGGAAAAAGAGGTATAAACGGCAATTCCTTGATGTAGAATCAAAGCCTATAGAAGGCCTTCTTGATATACGGTACGGTGAGTATATCGTACATGTTGAACATGGCATTGGTATCTATAGAGGTATCGAGAAGCTGAAAACCGGAGGTACAGAGAAGGATTTTATTAAGATTGAGTACCGTGATGGTGATGAAATCTTTATTCCTGTGGATCAAATAAACCTTTTACAGAAATATGTGGGTCATGAGGGTAGAACCCCAAGGATTGATAGGCTTGGTTCTGGTACCTGGAAGAAAGTAAAAGAGCATGTAAAGAAGGCGGTAAAAAATCTTGCAAAGGATCTTGTCGAATTATATTCAGCCCGTTCGAGTTTACAGGGACATGCGTTTTCAAAAGATACAGAGTGGCAGTATGAGTTTGAATCCGGGTTTCGTTATGAAGAAACACCGGATCAATTGCGCACTGTCAGTGAACTTAAAATGGACATGGAAAGCCCGAAACCTATGGACAGGCTTGTGTGTGGGGATGTGGGATTTGGAAAAACTGAAGTTGCAATCCGTACGGCTTTCAAAGCAGTTATGGATGGAAAACAGGTGGCAGTGCTTGTACCTACAACTATTCTTGCCGAACAGCATTTGGGTACCTTTTGTGAGAGATTTTCCCTTTATCCTGTAAATGTTGAAATGCTTTCCCGTTTTAAAACACCGAAAGAACAGAAAGTGATTTTGGAAAACCTGAAACGGGGTCTTATAGATGTGGTGATAGGAACTCACCGGCTTATACAGAATGATGTTCATTTTAAAGATTTAGGGTTGGTAATCATCGATGAGGAGCAGCGATTCGGTGTTGAGCATAAAGAACGGCTTAAGCAGCTGAGAAAGCTTGTTGATGTTATAACCATGACTGCAACGCCGATTCCCAGAACGCTCTATATGTCAATGACAAAAATAAGGGATATGAGTATAATTGAGACTCCGCCTCGAGATCGTGTGCCAATCGAGACCTATGTGATTGAACAGAATGAAGAAATTGTTAAAAGAGCTATCCGGAGAGAAGTTGAAAGAGGAGGGCAGGTATACTATGTTCACAACAGGGTAAAAACCATTGAAGAAAAAACAGAATCTCTCAGAAGACAGATGCCTGGTATCACATTTGAGATTGCACATGGGCAGATGGATGAGCGTGAACTTGAAGAAATAATGAAGGATTTCTTTGATATAGAGTTTCAAGTTCTTGTAACAACAACAATAATTGAGTCCGGTCTTGATATACCCAATGTGAACACTATTATAATGGAAAGGGCTGATAAATTCGGCCTTTCTCAACTATACCAGTTAAGAGGCAGAGTGGGAAGAAGTAAGAGGAAGGCGTATGCATATCTTCTGTACCCTGTTGGAAAGGTCATTACAGAACAGGCACAAAAGAGACTTGCGGTAATAAACGATCATACCGAGTTAGGCGCAGGGTTTTCGATTGCTTTAAAGGATCTTGAAATCCGGGGAGCAGGAAATATACTGGGAAGAGAACAGCACGGAGAGATGCTCACCGTTGGATTTGAAATGTATGTTAAGCTCCTGGATGAAGCGATCCATGAGCTTAAATACGGCAAGCGGCCTGAAGCACAGATTGATCCTGTATTGGACGTCAAATACAAGGGCTTTATTCCCAGGTCCTATATTGAGAGTGAAAAACTTCGGATCGAGATTTATAAGAGGTTAGCATCCATTAAAAATAAAAAGGAATTAGACGAATTAAAGGGAGAACTGCATGATAGATTTGGAGCTGTTCCGGAAGAGCTTCATGAACTATTGCACATTGTACGGATTAAGATTCTCTGCAAGTATGTTGGAATAAAGGCCCTGCGGGAAAAGGAGAATGAACTCACATTAACTTTTGACAAAGCCAGGGTTGATATCCTTCGGTTGATTTCGAAAATAAATAAAAATAAAAGAATTTTCAGCATATCTCCGAAAGACTACAATACTCTTCATGTCTATAGAGTATTTCATGATAATATTGAAAAATTCGATTTTTTAAATGATCTTTTTGACTATGATGCAAATACATGAAAATGAAAAATCTGCGCGCCGTTGAATCCTGATGACCAATGACCATCAAAAACAAAATTATATTGTCCGTATATTAAATACTGGGTAGATTATTTACATTAGATTCCAACAAAAAAACAGAAATCAGGGAATCTATTAAATAAAAAGGATTAAAAATGAAAAAGATTTTATTTGTTTTTGTCTCAATTTTTCTAATCATGACCGGTGTTTTTATTGATCGTTATGTAATAGGCGCGCACACGGCAGAAGCAGATGAAGACACTGTTATTCTTGCTCAGGCAGAAGCAAGGCCATCAAAAAATTCTAATAACTGGGTGGTAAAAATCGATAATACTGAAATTACCCTTGATGAATTTATAAGAGAGTTTAATGTGCATGTGTATTCATTACCGATTGACGAAAGCCAGAAAATAAAGTATGAGAGTAATATTAATAATAAAAAGAAGTTTTTAACAAACCTGATCAATGAATACCTTATATATCAAAAGGCACTTAGTGAAGGTCTTAACAAACGAAAAGATGTCAGGGATCTTATTAAGGCTGTAGAAAGAAGAGCAATTATTCAGGTGTATTTAAACGAAAAGATCGAACCGAAACTCAAGGATATTCCGGATGCGCAGATAGAAGCAATATATAACCAGAATAAGAAAGTTTTTGCCGGGGTTGATATAGATGTGGCACGGCAGCAGATTCAGATGCAGCTTCTCCAGAGGCAGTACAATGAGTACCTGAACGAGCTGATTGACGAACTGAAAGGAGCAGCAAAGGTTGTTAAAAACGAAATGATTGTTTTGTAATGCTGATAAGTATCCTGTGACCTGATGTGGACAAGCCACATTCTCGATTAAAAAGACTTTCTTGCCTATTGTGCAAGAAAATCAGTATTAATACCTTAATAACAATTTCCTTGCTTTTTTGGCACAAACTTTAGTTTGCAGGAAAATATCTTTAAAATCAAGAATGCGGCTTGTCCGCATTAAGGTACTATGGGCATAAATATTAAAAATAAACTTTCAACCCACCTTTCCGCAGTACTCTCTGTCTCAGCAGATAAACTTCTTTCATTAATCGAAATTCCTCCTGACCCACTGTTCGGGGATTTTGCAGTCCCCTGTTTTTCATTCGCCAGGGACACAGAAACCCCCCCGGCGCGTATTGCATCCGAATTTGAGCTGCTTTTTTCTAAAAAAAGTCAAAATAGTGAAATAATATAGGATGTGCGGGCACAGGGGCCCTACCTGAACCTGTTCCTTAATAAAGGGTATATAGTCAGGGAGATTACCCGGGATATTGTTAGAAGCCAGTTTGAAGCACTCCACGAGTATGGAAAGGGCCGCATAGTTGTTATTGATTATTCATCACCGAATATTGCAAAACCTTTCGGTGTAGGCCATCTGCGGTCAACCGTGATAGGGAGCTCACTGAAAAAGATATTCACTTTCCTCGGGTATAAAGTGATCGGAGTAAATCACCTCGGCGACTGGGGTACACA
>JAUVYC010000158.1 GCA_030603285.1 Spirochaetota bacterium | reverse complement strand
TGTTGTTTTATTCGGTTCCAGGTCGAGAGGGGATAATAAGCTTTATTCTGATGTAGATGTAGGAGTTATTCCCTATGGTAAGTTTGATAAGAGTAAAATTACAAAACTAAATGAAATGATTGAAAACTCAACAATTCCGTATAAAGTAGAAATAGTAAATTTTAATGAAGTTTCAAAAGAATTTAAAAAAGAAGTCCTGAAGGACGCATTAATATGGAAAGACTAAAATTAAGATTTACGGACCTTAATAAAGCTCTTAAAACATTAAAAGATATTTTAGAAGAAAAATATTCAATTATTGTCAGGGACGCAACAATTCAGAGATTTGAATATACATTCGAAGCATTCTGGAAGTATGTAAGAGAATACTTAAAGGAAAAAGAGGGAATCTACTGCAATTCACCGAAAAGGTGTTTTCGGGAATTATTTTCGATTGGAGTATTTAATACAGAAGAAACGATAACTCAATTGCTTGAAATGGTAGACGCCAGAAATATGACTTCACATACATACAAGGAAGAAATCGCACAGCTTTTATATAATAAAGTTGAAACATACTATAAATTAATGGAAGAGATAGTATTAAAATTAAAGATTATATAGATTAAAGATTTTATCGGAGATATAAGTGTTCCACCTCCCTTGACGGGATGGGTAGGGAAGAGAGAAATTATTTAAATTACTTGAAGACGGAGATACCGATGAAAGGAATTATTCTCGCTGGAGGAGCCGGGACAAGATTATACCCTGTAACACAGGTTATGTGCAAACAGCTTCTTCCGGTTTATGATAAGCCCATGATTTATTACCCCCTTTCCATCCTCATGTTGTCAGGGATACGCGATATTCTCATCATATCGACTCCCCAGGATTTACCGCGATTTAAAGACCTTTTCGGCAATGGCGCCCATCTTGGATTATCATTTTCCTATGCGGTACAGGAAGCGCCAAACGGGCTCGCAGAGGCCTTTATCATTGGTGACCATTTTATCGGTGAAAGCAGTGTATGCCTTGTCCTGGGAGATAATATATTTTACGGCCACAATCTTCCCAATATGTTGCAGGATGCTGCCGCAGGAAAAAAAGGAGCGACGATATTCGGGTATTATGTGCGTGATCCGGAACGATACGGAGTTGTTGAGTTTGATACAGATGGAAATGCTATTTCAATTGAGGAAAAGCCGAAGGTTCCAAAATCGAACTATGCTGTAATCGGACTCTACTATTATGATAACGATGTTGTTGAAATTGCAAAATCGATTAAACCCTCCTGGCGTGGGGAGCTGGAAATCACAGACGTAAACAAAGAGTATCTAAAAAGGGGAGCGCTCATGGTGAAATTGATGGGACGGGGCTATGCATGGCTTGATACAGGCACACATACATCTCTCGTGGATGCAACCCTTTTTGTAAAAACAATTGAAGACCGGCAGGGATTAAAAATATCATGCATAGAGGAAATAGCATACCGGATGGGCTATATAGATGCCGGACAATTAAAGAAAATCGCAGAGCCGCTAAAAAAATCCGGTTACGGGGAATATCTATTACAAATATTAAAGATGGAGATAGAAAATGATATTTAAAAGAGGCGAGATTGATGGAGTCCGTGTAGCAAGACTTGTGAAAAATATTGATGAAAGAGGCTTTTTAATTGAAACCTTTCGATTAGATATGCTTCCTGAAAAGTTACACCCGCAGATGAGTTATGTTTCCTACACTGAGCCCGGAATATCAAGAGGCCCTCACGAACACACGAAACAGACAGATGTGTTTGCCTTTATTGGCCCCTCGAACTTCAGAGTAAAACTCTGGGACAACAGGAAGAATAAAAAAACGTACGGAAATAAAATAACCATCTTTGGAGGAGAGGATAATCCAATCCTCATAGTAGTGCCTCCCGGTGTTGTCCATGCTTATCAGAATATATCCAAAACAATAAGGGGCATGGCATTGAATTATCCGGATAGACTTTACCGGGGTCGGGGGAAAAAAGACGAGGTTGATGAGATACGGCATGAAGATAAGGGAGATGAGTTTTACGAAGATTTTGTTAAATAGTCGAATGTAGAAAGGCTAAAAGAAGTTTTTATGATCTGGCTCATCGGCAACAAAGGAATGCTGGGAAGTGATGTAGGCTATTTTTTAAAAGAGACCCATAAAGACTATATTGCATCAGATATAGAGGTTGATATAACCGATTTAGAAGAATTAAAAAGGTTTATCAGTGATAAAAAAATAGATTGGATAATCAATTGTTCAGCATATACAGCTGTGGATAAGGCAGAGGATGAACCTGGAAAAGCTTTTAAGATCAATGCTGAAGGTGCCTTGAATATAGCTAAAATTGCCCGTGAAAAGGAAGCAAAGCTTATACACATATCAACGGATTATGTATTTGATGGAGAAAAAAATGGTTCATATACAGAAGACGATGATCCGAATCCAATGGGAGTTTACGGGAAAAGCAAGCTAGAGGGAGAAAGAAATATACAGAACATAATAGAAAAATATTTTATTCTTCGTACTGCCTGGCTTTATGGGAAGAATGGAAATAATTTTGTGTATACAATGCTTCGGCTTTTTAAAGAAAAGGAAGTTGTAAAGGTTGTTTCAGACCAGTGGGGCACTCCAACCCATACTAAGGATCTTGCAGGAACAATTATAAAGATAATTCAAGATAAGAGTGATAAGTATGGTATATATCACTTTACCAATGAGGGAAGAACAAACTGGTATGAGTTTGCAAAAGAGATTTATGAAAGAGCAAAAAAGCATAAATTAATTAAAAAAAATATAAATATAATACCAATTACCACTGAAGAATATCCGACTAAGGCAGTAAGGCCCAAAAACACATATATGTCAAAAGAAAAAATAAAGTCTTCTTTCGGTTTAAACATAAGGGATTGGGGAAATTCATTAGAGGAATTTTTGATGGATATTTAAAAACAGGTCTGGCAGAGGTGATAACCCTTTCTGTATGTAAAAAGTACGACCTGATATAAAGGAACCTGTTATGAGAAAACTAAAAAATATAATGGTAACCGGGGGATCTGGTTTTGTAGGCACTAATTTTATTCGATATATATTTGATAAAACAGATTTTGATGGAATTATTGTAAATGTAGATAAACTCACCTATGCAGGAAATCCCCATAATCTCATTGATATTGAAAAAAAGTTTGGCACAAAAAGGTATTTTTTTAAAAAAGTAGATATCTGTGATTATAAAAATATAAACAAGATATTTAAACAATATAATGTTGACACGATCGTTCATTTTGCAGCAGAGTCTCATGTTGACCGGTCAATATTCGGGCCGAGAGATTTTATTGAAACAAATATCATCGGAACCTTTAATCTTCTTGAATTAACGCGTGAATTCTGGGCAGGAAAAGAGGATGTGCTCTTTCATCATATTAGCACAGATGAGGTTTACGGATCCTTGGGGAAAAACGGGTATTTTTCTGAAACCACACCTTACAATCCAAACAGCCCCTATTCAGCATCAAAAGCCTCATCAGACCATCTTGTAAGAGCATATTTTCAGACGTATGGAATACCAGTCACATTATCAAACTGTTCCAATAACTACGGTCCATACCAGTTTCCGGAAAAACTCATCCCCCTCATGATGCTAAATATGCTTGAAGAAAAACCTCTTCCGGTATACGGTGATGGAAAAAATATCCGCGACTGGCTCTTCGTAGATGACCATATATCAGCAGTATGGACTATATTGAATAAAGGTAAAGCGGGAGAAACCTATAATATCGGCGGAGAAAATGAGTGGGAAAACATAAAGCTTGTCAATGTTCTGTGTGAAAAGATGGCTCTTCTGACAGGCAAAGAAAAAGATTACTATAAAAAATTAATAGAATTTGTGAAAGACAGACCGGGACATGATAGAAGATATGCTATTAACTGTGATAAAATAAAAAATGAGATCGGATGGAAGCAGAGTGTGAGTTTTGATGAAGGACTGGAGAGGACAGTACAGTGGTATTTAATTAATAAACTATGGGCAGCTAATATTAAAAATGGTAGTTACAGAAAATGGATTGATGTAAATTATAATAAGCGAAATATTTCGTTACAGTAAAATAACCCTGTAAATTTTAGGATAAAAAATTCCCTATGTCAGGAATGTAAAAAGGATATAAATAAAATTCATTAAAAATATGCAAGAAAAATAAAATCTGAAATTGAAAAAAGGAGATAAAATATGAGATTCATTGACTTAGCTGCCCAACAGTATCGAATCCGGGATAAAATTGAAAATCGAGTGAAAAAAGTCCTCGATCATGGTCAATATATCATGGGTCCTGAAATCAGCGAGTTAGAAGAAAAACTTGCCGATTACGTAGGGGCACAGCATGCGGTAGGAGTTGGGAGTGGAACTGATGCACTATTAATACCTTTAATGGCTTATGGTATCGAACAAGGCGATGCTGTATTTACAACAACATTTACCTTTATTGCAACAGCAGAGGTTATTCAATTATTGAGGGCAACGCCTGTTTTTGTTGATATTGATCCAAAAACGTTTAACATAGACCCCGATAAACTTGAACGTTCAATTAACGAGGTTATCAAAGAGGGGAAACTTAAACCCAGAGGCATCATTCCGGTTGATCTTTTTGGACAGCCGGCAGAATACGATGAGATTAACGAAATTGCAAAGAAACACAACCTTTTTGTGCTTGAGGATGCTGCGCAGAGTTTTGGAGCTACGTATAAAGGCAATAAAACATGTTCGCTTGCAGATATTGCTGCAGCAAGTTTTTTCCCTTCAAAACCCCTGGGTTGTTACGGGGATGGAGGCATGATTTTTACTGATAATACTGAGCTATATGAAAAACTCGTATCGATTAGAGTTCATGGGCAGGGATCAGATAAATACGATAATATTAGAAACGGGATCAACGGCCGAATGGATACAATACAGGCAGCCATACTTCTTGCAAAGTTTGAAATATTTGATGAAGAAATACAATTACGGCAGGAAGTTGCAAAAAGGTATAATAAAGCCCTAAAAGACATTCTTGATTTATGTTATGTCAACAATCACAGCATATCTTCATGGGCTCAATATTCAGTACTGCATCCGGATAGAGATAAAATAATTAAGAAATTAAAAGAAAATGATATTCCTGCAGCAATCTATTATTCAAAGCCGCTTCACCTCCAAAAGGCATTTTTAAATTTAGCCTATCACAAAGGACACTTTCCCGCTGCCGAGCACATAGCAGCAAGGATTTTCAGTTTACCACTATATCCATATCTAACGGAAGAAGATCAAAATCTTATCATTAGTTCCATAAAGAATATAATAAAATCCGCATGTTAAAGGATTGATAAAAATACTAAATGAATATATTAAAGCAGCCTTAAAATTGGCGGATTATAAAAAATGAAAGAATTATTTTATGTAAAGATGAGGACAAACTGTATAATCTGGCCTTCTTAGTTATAACTGAATACAATGATTTTGAGCATATTTTTAGAGAATATTTAGAAGTGATAAAAAATGATAGATAGAGTTGTTTGATGGAGGGGAAATGGGCATTACGTATATAGAAGGAAGAGTTAAAGGACCTGGTGGAAGGGAGAAAGACATTTCTCTGCTGGTAGATAGTGGAGCACATTATACTTTGCTCCCGCAAGATACATGGAAGGAAATTGATCTGAAACCCAAAAGGGATATGGAGTTCATTCTTGCTGACGGAACTAAAATAAAAAGAGAAGTTTCAGAATGCTACATTGAAATTGAAATGGGAGAAGGTCATACACCTGTTATATTAGGTGAGAAGGATGATGTGGCAATTCTGGGTGTAGTAACACTAAAAATACTGGGCCTTGTTTTTAATCCTCTCAAAAGAACGCTGAGTCCTATGAAAGCACTTTTGATTTAATTGTTGTCGTTGGTAAAGATGGGTGAGATTAAAGTAAAGATTGAGTTAGAGAACTTTAAAAATGAAGTAATCCCTAATGTGGACTATAATTCAAAATTATGAATCCATTTAAATATGGTACAATAGTTACCGACAAACAATTCATTAATCGCAAGAAAGAGTTATTACAGCTCGCATCAGATACATTAAATGGGAATAATGTAATTATTTATGCACCTCGTCGTTATGGGAAGACATCATTAATTATAGAACTAATCAAAAAATTGAAAAAAAAGGGAATAAAAATTGTATATCTTGATTTTTTTCAAGTTTTTGATCAAGAGAGTTTTATACAGTTATACGCTTCAAAAATAATGGAGGCTGCCGGGTTTTCAATTAAGAAAATATTAAACAGTCTCAGAAAATATATAAGGGGGATTGTTCCAACTATAACAATTGCCGAGAACGGAAACCCGGTTTTATCCTTTTCATATCAAACTGAAGTTCCAAAAGAATATTCACTACTCGATGTTTTAGATCTACCAGAAAAGCTAAAGA
>JAUVYC010000096.1 GCA_030603285.1 Spirochaetota bacterium | reverse complement strand
AGAGGCCGCCAGAGTCCTGGACGGAAAAAAGATCCATGAGGGTGTTGAGCTTTATGTAGCTGCTGCATCAAGCGAGGTTCAAGCAGACACTGAAAATCGAGGCGTGTGGCAGGTTCTTCTTGAAAGCGGAGCAACTCCTCTTCCCCCGGGCTGCGGTCCCTGCATCGGCCTTGGTAAAGGGCTTTTAGAGGACGGTGAAGTCTGTATCTCTTCTACAAACAGGAATTTTCGCGGCAGAATGGGATCAAAGAATGCCATAGCTTATCTGGCTTCGCCGGCGATAGTAGCACAATCGGCAATATCAGGTAAAATAGATATTCCGGAAGGAATAGAAAAGTATTGCGGAGAAACTAAAGCGAAAATCAAATATCGCACTGGCAGTTACGGAAGTATCGGGTCGATAAAAATTTTAAAAGGATTTCCTGAGACATTGGAAGGCGAGCTCGTCTTCTGCCATCAAGACAACCTGAACACTGACAGTATCTACCCTGGAAAATACACTTACATAGATGATTTCACACCTGAACAACAGGCAGGGGTGGCGATGGAAAACTACGATCCCGAGTTTGGGAAGATCATAAAAAACCACGATTTCCTGGTGGGGGGCTTCAACTTTGGTAGTGGAAGCTCAAGGGAGCAAGCCGCAACCTCACTTAAATATCGTGGAATACGGCTTATCATTGCCGGATCCTTCAGCGAGACATACAAGCGGAATGCGCTAAATAACGGTTTTCTTCTCATCGACTCGCCGGAACTGTCAAGGAATCTAAAGGAAAGATTCGGAACTGAAAAACTTACCATCAGGACTGGAATCCTTGCGAAACTGGATTTCAGAAATTCTATCTTAAGAGCAGGCGATAAGCAATATAAAATAAGTCCTGTTGGTGAGGCAGCACAAGAACTTGTGCTCCTTGGGGGACTCGAAAACTGGGTTAAGGAGGATCTGAAGAATGTCTAAATATAAAATCGCATGGCTGCCTGGAGATGGAATCGGCAAGGAGACAATGGAAGCGGCTAAAATAGTCCTTGACAAGCTTAAGTTTAATGCCGAGTACATTCACGGCGATATCGGCTGGGAATTCTGGAAAAAAGAAGGAAACGCCCTACCCAAAAGAACTACAGAAATGATGAAAAAAACAGATGCCGGACTTTTTGGGGCCATAACTTCCAAACCAAAGCAGGAGGCAGAAAAGGAATTAGATCCTGCACTAAAAGGCAAAGGCTATGAGTATTATTCTCCTATCGTACAGATGAGACAGGAATTCGACCTGCATACCAATTTGCGTCCATGTAAAGCCTATCCTGGAAACCCTTTAAACTACAAGGAAGGAATTGATCTCGTGATTTTCCGTGAAAATACGGAAGGTATGTACTGCGGTGTGGAGTTTTATCCTATTCCTGAAAAGGTCTTTGACGTTCTCGACCGGCACCATCCCAAGATGAAAAAATTCAGGGACAAAGGAATAGAGAATATCGCCATGTCCATGAGGATCATGACGAAACAGAGCTGTACAAGAATTGTTAAAAATGCCTTCGAGTACGCAAAAAAATATGATCGCAGGTCAGTAACGGTCGTTGATAAACCAAATGTACTCAGGGAAACAGGCGGATTGATAATCCGCACAGCCCGCCGGGTTGCTCAGGATTATCCTGATATCGAACTGCGGGAAACAAATATCGATGCTCAGTGTATGTGGCTCATTAAGAATCCAACTGATTACGAAATACTGGTTGCCGAGAACCTGTTTGGGGACATACTCTCCGATCTTTCCGCACAACTTGTAGGCGGGTTAGGGTTTGCCTGTGCAGGCAATATTGGTGATGGTTATGCCGTATTCGAGCCGACTCACGGTTCAGCTCCGAAATATACAGGCCAGAACAAGGCTAACCCAATTGCATCTATTCTGGCCTCAAAGATGATGCTGGATTGGCTTGGAGAGACAGAAAAAGCTAAAATCCTGGAAGATGCTGTTGCTGAAGTCATTAAAGAAGGAAAGTGCCGTACCTATGATATGGGAGGCAACAACACAACTCAGGAGATGGCCGGGGTAATTGCAGAAAAAATTTAATCGTAAAGACAAGGAGACGATTCTTTATGAAAAAAAAATCAATATCCAGGCAGATTGCTGAGTTTGCCGTTGGACTTCAATATAAGCACCTCCCAAAAAAAGTTGTAAATGAGGTAAAACGATTTCTCTATGATTCCATAGGCTGTGCCTATGGTGCTTATCATACAAAAGATGTAAATATAATCCGTGATATTTACAAGCAGATGGGAGGCAAAGAAGAAGCAACCGTCATAGGCTTCGGGGACAATATTCCTGCCGTAAATGCCGCTCTTGTTAATTCACTTATGATAAGGTCGCTTGATTTCAATGATATCTACTGGAAAGAAGACCCTGCTCACCCATCCGATCTGATCCCGGCGGCATTGTCAATCGGCGAGTTAGTCGACGCTTCGATGACAGAGGTGATCACAGCAATTGTTCTTGCTTACGAGTTTGAACAGCGCCTCTGTGAATTTGCAGTGCCCGGGCTTCGAGAAAGAAAATGGCATCACGCCACAATCACGCAGTTTGTTTCTCCAATCGTAGCCGGTAAGCTGCTTAAACTTAACGTGAATGAAATGGTTAATGCTATCGGCATAAGTGGATGCCATAGTCATACGATTGGCTGTCCCACGGCCGGAAAGCTCAGTATGATGAAAAACACAGTAGACCCGATGGCAGTTCAGGCAGGGGTCTTTGCTGCCCTTATGGCAAAAAAGGGTTATACCGGAACCGAGGAGATATTTGAAGGCAAAGAGGGTCTTATGGATGTTTACGGACCGGAATGGGAGAAAGAAAAACTCCTGGGTGGACCTGGCAGGAATTTTAAAATCCTGGAATGCAGCATGAAAGCATTTCCAACTGAGGCCCTTTCTCACACCCACCTCACCGCAACTCTGAAAGTTGTGATTAGGAACAATATCAGTTATGATAGGATTAAGGAGGTGAAAATAACCACGATTGCCAGGGCTTATGATATACTTTTCGACCCGCACAAGTATCGTCCCCAGTCACGGGAGACGGCAGATCATTCACTCCCCTACTGTATTGCTGCAGCATTGGTTGACCACAAGATTACCACACAATCTTTTTCAGATGAAAAGCTCAAAGATTCTCGAATCTGGGAAGTAATTGACAAAATCAAGGGAGAAGTTTCGGATGAGTTTGAGAAGATGTTTCCTGCAAAACAACCATCCAGGGTTGTGATAAAAACAAAAGATGGAAAAGAATATTCTGAATACCTTGAATATTCCAAAGGCGACCCCCGCCAACCAATGACCCTGGAGGAACTGGAAACGAAGTTCAACTCCCTGTCATCAGGGCTCCTTACACCGCAGCGGCAGTTACGAATAAAAGAGAGTATCTTTGACTGTGAAAAGATAGGTGTAAGAAAGTTCATGGAAGATCTTGCTGTAAATTCATAAAATAGTTGCACCCTCTTATGATTTTCTTGAAGTAGGTATCAAAAGTATTACCGTAGTGCCTACAGCTCCAAGAACTAATATAACTACCTTTGCATAAATATTATCAACAATTACAAATACAGACAACGAAATCATCGACCACATCATCACGAGTGAGATGATCTTGCTTCTTAATGAAATTGATCTATTTTCGCTAAAATCCCTTATAAATTTTCCAAATAATTTGTGGTTTAAAAGCCATGAATGTAAGCGCTTTGAACCATGAAAATAACAAGCTGCTGATAACAAGAGAAAAGGCGTAGTTGGAAGACCCGGAATAATTACTCCGATAAATCCCAAAGTTAAAAATACTGAACCAAGAATAACAAATAACAATCTAATCATTTAAAGTGCTCAAATTTGCCGGATGCTTTGGCTATTCACTATTACTTGAAAAAATGCCTTTGATATACGTGTCATACGCCGTTAGACCCTTATACCTTAAAACATATCATTATATTTTACAACATATAATTTTGAAAAAATAATCACCAGGAAAGATAACTTAAATAACAATCTTTCAATAGAAATAGAAAGGAAAAATATAGTTGACAATATACCACCATGGTAGTATACTGGTAGTATGAAAACAAAAACCTCCATTACTCTTTCTTCAGAAGTCTTGAACGAGATCGACAAACTCCTTGAAAACACTGGAAACAGATCCGCCTTCATTGAAAAAGCAATCTGGAAATATCTAGATAATTTAAAAATAGAGCTAATAAATAAAAAAGATCTTAAAATTCTTAATGAAAATGCAAAGCGCTTAAACAAGGAAGCTGAAGACGTTCTTACCTATCAGGTTGAAATATGAAAAGAGGCGATCTTTACAGAGTTTACAAAACATCAAAACATGATCCCAAAAAATATCGTGTATTCGTAGTAGTTAGCAGACAAATACTAATTGATTCCAAGTTTTCAACTGTCATTTGTGCTCCAATCTATAGTTCATTTGATGGTCTTTCTACTCAAGTCCCTTTAGGAGTTGAGGATGGCTTAAAACATAGCTGTTCAATCCATTGTGATGAACTAATCAGCATTCCGAAAAGATCATTGACAAATTACATAACCACACTTTCCTATGAAAAAAACATAGCACTAAAAAGAGCTCTTTCAGTAGCATTGGAGCTTGATGCTTGATTAGAAATATTATTTATTGATTAAAAGGTTTTAGATATGCACCCCAGTAGCTCATACCGACAAATACCCCACCTCCTATCAGGTTGCCGATTGTTACGGGTATGAGATTTCGCACAAAAAAACTCCCCCAGCCCAGAATATTGGGATTTACTCCTTCCGGTCCCGGTATTCCTGCCCAGGTATGAAGAAAAATTCCTGCCGGAATGAAGTACATATTGGCAACGCAGTGCTCAAAGCCAATGGCAACAAACGCCATGATGGGGAAAAAGATTGCAAAAATCTTTCCGACTGTCTGACGGGAGGCCAGCGCCATCCATACTGCCAGACACACAAGCCAGTTGCATCCGATAGCCCGAACCATCGCCTCGCCAAATCCAAGACCTACTTTGTTATATGCAATTTTCACCGCCGCAGCTCCAAGCGCCCCTCCCCCCGTCTTCCATAATCCGGAAAAAAAGAATAGAAGGGCAAGTATAATGGAACCGATAAAATTGGTGATGTAAACAACGACCCACCTGTTGACCATCGTACCAAAGCCTATCTCCCTGGCAAGTGTGCTTGTTACCATCAGGTTATTTCCTGTAAAAAGTTCGGCCCCTGCAATTACAACAAGCATGAGGCCGACACTAAAAACAGATCCACCTAAAAATTTAGTAAACCCAATACCAAAGCTTTTTGCCATATCAAATGTTACAGTGGTCGAAAGCAGACCGCCGAATCCTATATATGCACCGGCCAGAATACCGAGCACCACAACGGAAAGCCAGGGAGAAGTGGTTTTTTTAACCCCCACAGATTTGGCTACGGTTTCTGCAATCGTTTGAGGTGCTTTATCTTCAATGCTTGGCACAGGAAATTGAATATTTTTCACAATTCTTTCGAATCTACCTAACGCCTTTTTCTCCTGTGTTATCTTGCGCCTTACGGCCTTTTTGACTGTCAGGATAATTTCTTCAGGGCTGAAGGGCTTTGCAAGATAATCCATTGCCCCCCGTTTCATTGCCTCAGTAGCTCTTCCCACGGAAGGGTATCCGCTGATCATAACAATTGTTGAATCAGGAGAACGCCTGTCGACCTCCTCAACCACATCCATTCCCTCGAAACCGGGCATTTTCCAGTCACATAAAACCACGTCGAACGATGAATCAGATATGAGCTTGAGACCCTCCTGCGGACTATTTGTAGTGACAACATCAAACCCCTCGGCTGTAAATATTTTTCGGCATGATTCCAGCACAATATCTTCATCATCAATTACAAGCATCTTTTCAGCCATACAATTTACACCTCCATTATGATGCCTCTTATTTTCTAAAATAAACTATACTCATATAGATGCTTTTACCATATTTCGGCACTGAGGCGCCGGATGAGAAAGCGCTTTTGCTCTTCTGTTAGTTTGCCAATATATTTTTCAATCCACGCAATATCCCCTGTTAGGATTGCAAGTTTTTCAGGGCCAGTTAAATTATATTTTTCAAGGGCATCTGCACCGCTGTAGTATATACTTTCAGCAAAGTTACTGTCATTTGCTGCGCGCTCAAGGACCTTAATTACCTCTTCTTCATGAATTATTTTCTGCTCCATCGTCAATTCTCTTGCGGCAGTATCAAAGGCTGAATGAGCGGCTGCAATCAGCTCTTCAGGTGTAAAAGGTTTTTCCAGATAATTTGTCGCTCCAAGTCTCATTGCCTGTACGGCTGACCGGACCGTAGCATACCCGGTAATAATAACAACAGGTATGGACGGTTTGCGGCGTTTAATATCCCGGAGGATTCGCATTCCACCTATTTCCGGCATCCTTATATCAGTGAAAACAATATCATAATCATTTTTCAGTGCCATTTCCAGACCGCCTTTGCTGGTAATAGAGCCGGTGACCTCATAATTTTCTTTGGACAGGATCTTTTTTACACTGTCAAGAACAATCTGTTCGTCATCTATCACTAATGCTTTTTGATTTTCCATGCTTTTTACTCCTTTTTAAGGCTTTATAAGTCGAAGAAATGAGCTCATCGGGGGTGAAAGGTTTTACAAGAAACTCTCTGGCCCCCCGGACCAGGCTTTCTGAAATTGTATCAGGAGTTGGATAACCACTCATTACAACAACAGGCAGCTCGGGCCATATATCCAGCGGCCATTTTTCTTTAATTTTTTCAAGAAGATACATTCCATCGTGTTCTGGCATCTTTACATCCATAATCATGAGATCGAAGTATCCGGTGGTCAGAAGTTCTACTGCTTCTCTTGCACTTGAAACGAGAAAAACCTTGAAACCTTCTGCCTCAAGCACACGCTTGCAGCTTTCGAGCACAATTCTGTCATCGTCCAGAACAAGGATTTTCTTACTTTTCACACTGACCCTCCAGCGGCAACCAGATGGTAAAGGTGCTGCCTTTACCAACTTTGCTCTGAACTCTTATTGTTCCACCGTGTCTTTCGATAATACCGTAGGATACAGCCAGGCCAAGCCCGGTTCCGTTTCCGACATCTTTTGTAGTAAAGAATGGGTCAAAGAGTTTATCGAGGTGTTCAGGCAGGATTCCATATCCGCTGTCCGATATCGCAATTTCAATACCTTTCTGCTCCGTTTTACTTGCCGAAATACCGAGACCTGTCGTGACAGTAACATTTCCTCCAGGTTTTGTAGTATCAAATGCATTTATCATAATGTTCAGCAGAACACTCTGTAGTTGACTCCGGTCTACCGTGTGGACGGGAAGTTCTTCAGCCGGATTAAACTCCAGGTTGAGTCCGTTTACAAGGGCCTCATTCTTCACCAATGCGATTGTGGATTCAACAAGCCAGTTAATATCGGTTGTTTCCGGATCAAGTTTTGTCTGTCTCGCAAAGTCCAGAAGGCCTTTTACAATTTTTCGAACCCTTCCTGTTTCCTGAGCGATGGTTTTTAAATCGGAGCGTACTTCCTCATTTATATCACTACGGCGGAGCAGCATATGAGTAAATGTAAGCACCCCTGTAAGGGGGTTGTTAATCTCGTGAGCCACCCCTGCGGCAAGTCTGCCTATACTCGAAAGCTTTTCAGAGAGAAGGAGCTTATCTTCGCTTTCTACTTTCTGAAGCCTGTCCCGTTCTCGAAGGTGTGAGAGCATTTCAGAAAATGTCTTTTGCAGAACGCCTGTTTCATTTTTTGAGATTGGCCCGATATCCGGCTTGAGATTCCCCCGAGAGACTTCATTACTTGCCTGGATAAGCTGCCGTACCGGACGCGTAATCTTATTTGCCATAATGTATCCAAGCCCGATCGCAATAATCATTCCCGCAAAGGTAATAAAAATAAATACGGATAATACATTTCTTCTTACATCCGCATATTTTGCCTCTAATACCCCGACGTAAAGAATTCCAACTCTTTGGCCATAGATATCGAGGATTGGTTCGTAGGCTGTAATATACCAGTCGCTTACAACAAATGCCCTGTCGGTCCACCTTTTACCATCGATGAGAACACGGTCTCTTACCTCCCTTGAAACCCTTGTCCCGATGGCACGCTCACCCTCCGGGGTAATTACATTTGTAGAAATCCGCAGGTCTTTAAAAAAAATCGTAGCTGTACCTATAACTCTTCCTTTAAAGGTCTCATCCTGAAATACGGTTTCTCTAACCGTATCGACTATCTCATTATTCCTGTTCAGTAGAATGCCTCCATAGAGAACCCCGAAGAGCTCACCATTCTCATAAAGTGGAATTCCGGATGCTAAGGACATCCCGGAAGTCTCCTCTTTTTCCATGCGGGGAGCAGCCATCGGTGTAGGAAGAAGCTCAATTCTTGCCTGAGCAGCAAGCTCAGGACCTTCCGCAATAAGAAACTCTTTCTTGAGAATTACCGTTCCCGAAACAGCAGTTCCGTGTTTTAAAACATAGTTTGCTACTGGGTTTTGTACCTGCTGGCTCACTCCCGGGGTTGCATCTGGTCCTGTACGGCAGAGTATTTCCCCATTTTCCATAACAATACCTGCAAAATCCATCCCGATTTGCTGTGAAATGCTCCGTAATTTCTGTTTCAACTTACCGGTTTGCTTCGAGTCGAGATATGAGTGTAACTCTCCATCGAATGTGGCTATACTAAGTGCAGTATGAATAGTATTTATATGCGACAGGTATATCTCTCTTGCGGCGTTGAGATCAAGGCGAATTCGTGTCTTTGCCTCGTTCAGGACTGTCTTGTAAAGGAGCTGTATTCCAACAAAGAGAGAAATAATACCAACGAGAATGGATACACCTAAAAAACTGATAATGAGTTTTGATCGCGTTGAATAAAACAATCTTCCATCCTTATTTCAACAAACCTCGGCCCTTAAATCTTATAAGCTTCTTAAAAGTTAAAAATTGATATTTTATACAAGGCCGATTAAAAGTTCACTTGATTATTGTTCGAGTATTTAGAGGCCCTCATATATCTCAGAGTGCCATCTTTAATTCATACACTCCTTCCTCGCTTCTCATCCGGATATCAAAACCCATTTTCTCAAAAAGGTGCAGCGCAGGCTTATTTTCCATCAGCACCAC
>JAUVYC010000129.1 GCA_030603285.1 Spirochaetota bacterium | reverse complement strand
GTTGGCGGAAAACGATATTTACAATCTTTTTGATTATGTCTTTGAAAAGACTGGATGAAATTTAGCGACTTAATCGACAGACTCCTCTGATAGGCGAAGTCCAAAGTCATTAATAAATACTTTCTAATTTTTGGTATATCCCTTTATCGATCTCTTTAAAAGCACTAACTACATATCCCCATTTAATAGCTTTTAGCCAATTTTCTTCTTTCATTGTTGATTGTATACCTATTACCTTTAAACATTTTTCCGGTGTCCATACTCCTTCAGTTTCATCTATATAATTCCAGACAGAACATCCACTAATTCCCCCGAGTTTCTGTGGTGCAACTTCTTTGTTTTGTTCAATTCCATTTGCATAGTGAACATCAGAATACTTAATTAAAATATGAGCTGATGGATCGTAATATTTAAAATCTGAACTCTCAGGTCGCTTTGGCATGCTCATGAATCGGAATGGTTTTCCAATTATTCGATCCTGTTGATTATCTAGTTTAGAATATGAAAATGGATAACCAGAGATGTAAAAATCTCTGTCATAGTGTACTTTCGAAACATTTCCATATGAAAGAAAACAGTATCTTTTTATTAACTCCTGTACAATATCATCTGTTAGCTCAACGATTCCAACATCATATTTTTCTCTTATTTTAGGATCACTTGGATAGTGAAACCTACAACCACCGAATGTATAAACTTGTGCATTTACACGACCTAAAGGAATTCCAATAAACTCTTTTATTTTATCAATATCTTTAATTACATGACCAGCAGTTATTAAATAGCTTTTTTCGTTAAACTGAAATAGTGTTCCCGTTCCATAAGTGCCAGCGGTTCTATTTCCATTATTATCCGTATAATCAAAAATGATAGGTATTATAACTTTTTCAACATATTCTGTTATTGCTTTATTCTTCATTCTCCTTTTATCATCTGACATTTTATACCTCTTGGCTTCAGATTTTTCAAAATGTGCCCAGCGTGGTCAATATTATCATTGATTATTGTATCTCATCAAATGGATTTAAGCAAATTTTAAAAAGTATTGAAATTAACAGTGGAAAATATGAGATATTTAAGCAATGTCGCCCATGGGGTGTTGGGGTCTATCCATTTTCGACAAGGTGCGGTTTTTCAAGGAAGAAAAAATCGGTGAAGTGCGACTATGCAAAAAAATTGTTCTAAAACCTTGAAAAGATTTCGTAAAGAAAAACGCATAAAAATACATCATTTTAAAGAACCACGTACTCCTGCAGACGCTCTTTTTTTATTGTTTAAAATCGATCTCTCCGAGCATAACAAAAGCAGGTACAAAATAGTAATTTTAGACAAATTCTGGTTTTATAGTCAATGAGAAAAATCGCAATAGCAAACCGCAAAGGTGAGACCGGGCGGGCCTGACTGTGGAATATACAGAGCAAGGCTAAGTGATCTAAGAGAAGTCGGGAAATATTAGACCTAACCTCGGAGACTCCCGGCCTCCCGGGACCTTGCCAAATGTGACAAGTCCTATCACAATGGGCACACCCTCTTAGACGCGAATATATGTGGGTCGAAAAAAGGCGAGAAACCGACCACACGACGTTTGCCATGTGATCGATCTCTCGCCTCCGGATTCGGTCGACTCAAAACCGATCGTTACGTATTGCTGTTATAATAAATTGTATATTTTAATTGAGAAGTGTCAAGATATTTTATTTATCTTTTTGATTAAATATATTTGCACATTTTGATTAAAAATGCTAACATGCTACTAAATTAGGGGTAAAAGGCTGATATACTTCATTTTTGACGTATTGCATTCTTTTTTGGGTAGATGCTGCAATAATGAAGATTTTTAGGGCACTAAATTTCAATTTTGCAGTTCACTCATCCGTTAGGCTAGGACATTGGGGGGCTGAATGTACGTTGCTAAATACACTGTTGGCGATCACAGGGGTCTCAGAAATCATCTCCGCGCCCTCACGTTCACTCTCTCGGATGCCATTGGGAGATCTCCGTTCAAGTTCATGAAGCAGTACGCACGTAACTGCGTGGACATTCGCCGCAAGCTTATCCAGCACCCAGGCCTTAAGACTGAGCTTCATCTCAAGCCAGACGAGAGCGCCTTCGACATTATCAGATTTGCAACAGTTTTCTCTGACGTGGTTTCAATCCGCTTAGTTCCCTCCGCGAGAGGGAGTTATACCTTTTACGCCTCGGGAGAAGAAATTCGATTTTACCTCCACGATGCTCTAGCCGAGGATGTCCTTCGCACACTCCGATCACCGTCGATAGAATGCATCGCCCCCCATAAAGAAGAGTTCAATCCCTTTGTCAGAAAGATCTCACCCTTGATCTCTACGTCCAGGGTGATAATCTTGCCCATCTTTAAGATCAACGGCTTAAGCAAGGACGCGGAGCCGAAGAAAGCCGGCGCATCTGTGGAATCGAAGTCACGCCCTGAGAAGCCGCTGACGCTCATTGGGGATGGCGGGTCCTTCCCTCTCCTTCCTCAGACAATTCGTCTCATCCGTGAATGTCAGTATTTTAAGGTAGTACTTCCATACCTTCGGGGAATTCCATTCAAGATACTTGCGAAGATCCTGAGTGATGAGGAGGATAACATTTCTCAGTTGAGATGCGCCCTAAGATCTGCTGTTTCCGAAGGAGTTTCTGGGACCTGTACGCCGGAAGAGATCAGAAATGATTTGATTCGTCCCAAAGTAGAAACGCTTAATCGACGATTCAAGAGTCTGCTTCGCATGCACAGCATAAGAGTAGCGGGAGCATCTCTTGGCACTTTCGCACTTGTTCTTTCCTCGATATCATCTGGAAAGATCTCCACGATATTATCAGCCCTCTTGGGCGCCGGAGGCATTGGCGTTATCACGAAGGCGTACTCGGACTATGTATCAGACCTCTCCGCACTTCGTGAGGACGATTGGTACTTGTTGTGGCGGTTACAGAAGGCACGGAAGGATGAGGCGTACAAGTAGGTAGGCCCAACAACCGGCTGGAACACGACGCGGAAGTCCGTGCGGCTCAGTCGGGGCGTTTGTACAGTCAGCCTGGGAATTAAATACAATGAGAGCCCAAGAACCCTCTTAACACACCAATATATGATTTTTTCTATCATCTTATAATATCATATTTAAATCATTTGAAATCTTCATCATTTTCTAATTCTATCCTTTCTCTCGGGCAAATATCGTAGTTTGTAATCTTGCCTTGATGATTATTTATTACAATAATTCTATCATAATATAGATTTTTCAGTATTATTATTTTCTGGCTTTATACCGGCAGCGAGTTGTGATAATGGAAAAAAATCAAGCCATAATTTCAACTCGAATTCGGCAAAGCGGGGAACCGGATCCAGGTCTGTCCCGGGGGTGTGTATTGCGCGCACAGCCTTTTGTGGTACTTCGCACAACATTGTTTGTGATGTAAGAGAACTGTCAGTTTCTTACATCACCCTAACAACTTCCTATTCAGGTTGTCGGGCTGTAATATCTTTATTTGTTTCCGAACTCAATACTCATGATGAAAAATTTACTTTATTTTACAGTCTACGTGCATGATAACCGAGCCGGTAATCCACTTGAGAACGTCCTGTTTCCAAGTGAAAAGGTATAAAGAAAAGCTAAGCAGACACACACAACGGATGGTGGCTGCTTTTTTACAGATAAAACTTTTTCACCTTCCTCCCCCCTAAAAAAATATTCCCGAAAGGGCTTTGCCGGGAAAAAAGCTTCTTCAGGGACAAAAGCAAATTCTGGATTTCTTTTTTATTTCAATAGACTATCCCCAAGGGGTGCGGCTTTGCGAAAACAAGGCACCAACTATTCCTAAAGGTGCGGGTTGGTGAAAATAAGCCCTCAACTATCCCCAAGGGTGCGGGTTTGCGAAAACTAGGCCACAACTATTCCTAAGGTGTGAGAGTTTGTTAAAATAAGTCCCCGACTATCCCCAGGGGGTGTGGTATAATGAAAATATCGAACTAACTATTCCCACGAGGTGAGGGTTAATAGAAATATTGAACTAAATATCCCTAAAGTGGACAAGCCACTTTCTTGATTTTTAGAATTTCCTTTCCAAAAAAGCAAGGACATTGTTATTAAGGTACTAAAGTGGACAAGCCACATTCATGATTATAAAAATTTTCTTACCTTTTGGGCAAAAAAATCAGGATTAAGGTACTAATGTGGACAAGCCGCATTAGTGTCATCGTACGACTACCTTAAGGGAGAAAGTTTCCAGGGGTGCTGCATCTTTTTCCCAGAATCGGTGGTAGACGAGTATGATGTCCGTCATGCCTGCATTTGCTGCCTTGAAACGCAGAATTTCCACACCTGAAGAGCCTGTTAAATCAGACGCCGACTGGAACTCGGTTTCTCCCATTTGTACCAGGATATGCTCTTCGTGCTTCGCAACCTCCCACTTATAGCCAGTGGTCGGGTTTGCCACCAGGGTTATAACCAGAATTTGGCCTTTATCAAGTTCGATCAGGCGACCATCATCACCCTCGTCCAGTCTGATCTCCTTAGGCGAGTCGCAGATGATAACCAGGGTCAATGTTGCAAGCAAAATGGTGATGGCGAAGGTTCTTTTCATCATTTTCAAGCCTCTTTATGAATATCAACCTATCCCATCCATGTCGTCTAATCTAACAAAAACCGCCATTATTCCAGCTATTGGAATTGGAGAAAAGGACATCCTGTAAATAATGGCAAAACCTATACATCTTTCCACTTAATGAGATCAGGATAGAGCACCCGGATATTATCATCTGATGGCACAAGCCTTGCCTTTATACTCTGAATTCCGGAAGACGTCAAAACGATACTCCCCTCATATTTACAGGTTTTATCCTCGTACTTCTGGGCAAAGTTCAACTTTACTATATCAAAGCTTTGTTCGTTCTCCTTAATATAAAACAGTTCAACGTCTAAGAAAGACGGATCAGCATCGTCAAGATAAACATAACACTCTACATGTATCGTATCATTGATGAAGAGTATATCTTTTTTATCAATATCAGTAAACACATCCTTTATATATACTTTATCCCAGAATGCATTTACCAATGATGCCTTTCTCATTATCTCATGTAAATATTTCCTATTATTTTCTAATAAACTCTGACGGTTTTGGGCTGCAGGCAAATAACATTTCTCGCAGTATTCGGAGAGCATTCGATTGATATTAAAATCCTTATATACAGTATAAATGGACTCCTTCATCATTTTTACCCACTGCTTTGGAATATCACGCTCATCCCGTTCATAGTAGAGGTCTAAAATTTCTTCTTCAAACAAATCATAAATCTGGTTTGCCTCTACTGAATCTTTTAGCTCAGAATCCTGGTATATATCACCTGCTGTTATAGCCCATCCGTTATTCCCGTTATAACATTCCGGCCACCAACCATCGAGAATACTGAGATTCAAGACACCATTCATCCCGGCTTTTATACCGGATGTACCTGATGCCTCAAAATGTTTCACAGGGTTATTCAACCAGACGTCTACACCCTGAACAAGGTGAACTGCAATGCCCCTCGTATAATTTTCGATGAATATTACCCTATCTTCAACCTCATATTCCCGTGCAAAATCTATTATTTCTTTAATCATATTCTTGCCGGCAAAATCAGCAGGATGCGCTTTCCCTGCAAAAATAAGCTGCATGGGTTTATCAGTATTTGAAAGAATCTTTTGCAGTCTCTCTTTATCTTTTATGAGCAAAGTAGGCCGTTTATAGGTTGCAAATCTTCTCGCAAAGCCAATGGTGAGGTAGTTTGCATTAAGCATCTCCTGTGCCTTTTTAATCTTGACTAAAGAATATCCCTTTTGGGTGTAGTGTGCCTCAACAGTTCTTCTGAGAAAGGTAATCATTTCTCGTTTTCTCTTCAGGTGTGCTTCCCAGATTTCTTGATCAGGAATGTCGAGGATCCTTTTCCATACTTCTTCATTTTCCTTTTCATAAATATAATCCGGCCCTAAATAGCTTTCAAAAAGTTCCCGCATTTCATTGGACAGCCACGAATAATGAACGCCATTTGTAATATTTATGATAGGAATTTCCCTGGTTTCCATCTGAGGAAAAATCTTGCTCCACATTTTCCTGGATACTTCGCTGTGAATTTGTGACACACCATTGACATATCGTGAAAACCTGATTGCAAAAACCGGCAGCCAGAAGGTTGAAGTATCATGGTGGAGCCCATACTTTACAAACTGGTCGAATGAGAGTCCAAGCGATTTGACAGCACCCTCAAGATATTTCTTTATCATGTCAACGGGATAGTTTTCATTTCCTGCTTCTACCGGAGTATGGGTTGTAAAAACGGTGGTATTCTTAATCAGTGCATATGCCTCCTCAAACGAGTGTTTCTCTTTATTGATCAATTTGTTGAGCCGTTCGATTATTAGAAATGCTGAATGTCCTTCATTAAGATGGAAAATATCAGGTTTTACCTTTATGGCTTCAAGTAACTTTAAGCTGCCGAATCCAAGGATTATTTCCTGCATTAATCGGGTTTCCTTTTTTGCAACATACAGGTAATCGGTTATTGTCCTGAACTCAGGAGGATTTTCATCAATATTGGTATCAAGCAGAAGGAGCTTTGTTTTCCCGATATTAATAAACCATGCTTTCACTTTTACCGGAGTATCTAAAATTGTCACTGTAACATATATGGCATTCCCCTCAAGGGTTTTAAGCTCTTTAATCGGCATATAGTAAACACTGTTTTCTTTATATACTTCCTCCTGGACTCCGTTTAAATTAATTCTCTGGTTGAAATACCCGTACTTATAAAACAGGCCGATGCCGATAACCGGAATACCCTGATCAGAAACACCTTTTAAATGGTCTCCCGATAATACCCCTAAACCGCCTGCGAAATTGGGTATTGACTGATGAAGGCCATACTCCATGGAAAAATAGGCAATGATTCTATCCTTAAAAACTTCATTAAATTTTGTCTGATGTGTTGTGTAACTTTCATATTTCTTCCATATCTTCTCCAGGTCATAAAGGAATGCCTTGTCTTCTGACAATTCTTGCAGCCTCTCTTCCGGAACAGCATGAAGGAAATTAACAGGGTTTTTATTCAATGACCGAAATAGAGATGGATTTATCCGGTAGAATATTTTGGTTGCTTCTGCATCCCACAATGCCCAAATGTTATATGCAAGATAGATCAGTTTCCTTAAATTTTCAGGATATCTTGGATGCACAAATATATTTTTTAAAAGCATAGGGCACTCCTTCTACTATTCATTGTTTTAGCGTTTCTTCAATATCAGCTGCCGCATACAAAAAAGAAAGATATGCATCTTCAGGAGAATCAAAGGGTGAAAAATCCTTGTGCACCTCGTGGCCCTGAAAATATTTTTTACACATATAGTAAAAGTGATCAGAGGATGTTAATTTCCTGACTTTCCCCAGCAAGCTCTCATCTCCTTTCGATTTTACCTGCCTCAACAGATTAAATATGGTTTCAACTGCATTCTTCTGGAGGTCGTTCGAAAGCCATGCTGACCTCCCCCTTTCTGTATCAGCCCGGGTATTAGAAGGGAATATAGAAAGACCCTCTGCTGTATCATTACACCCATGGATAACATCTGAAGGCCATGAAAAAAATAAATTCTCATGCTTTAACACCTCTTCCGGTAAATACTCAAAAAAATCTTCCCACCCGTGCTTGCCAAAGGTCTCGTAATCCAAAAAGAGGTTCAAGTACAGGGTTTTATCGGTCTTTTCTTT
>JAUVYC010000003.1 GCA_030603285.1 Spirochaetota bacterium | reverse complement strand
ACCTGGGAGATCCAACTGTTTCATTGTGGGAAATCCCGGAAGAGAAGGGGTACCGGGTGAGCAAGAGTCCTGGCGTTGATGGTTAGCTTCCGACCAACAGCGATTCCTGCTTAGTTGCGGGAGACACAAAACATGGAAGGCAAGCAAGGTATTGGGGGACGACAGCGAAGAGCGAAGGAACCCGAGAAGGGCAGTTGGAAGTCTTAGCGGATCATAGTACCAAGGGTCAGGATGGAGTAAAGTAGTTACTGGCTGGTAAACTCTGACGTTATGTTTAAGAAATATTACTTAACTTTCTTTTTATTGTTTTTTTTCTGTAACCCCATTTTTGGTGAAATAAGAGGAAATCCCTATCTTTGGTTAGGTAGATATGAACAAGCTAATAATATTCCCAATCGAATAGAACCACCTCCTGGTTATCAAAGAGTTTCATTAGAACACACTTCGTTTCAAAATTGGTTAAGGCATCTCCCGCTTAAAAGCGGCCATCCTCCCGTCTATCTCCACTCAGGAGAATTAAAAAAGAATCAAGAGGCACATTATGCGGTTATCGATATTGACACTGGTAGTGAGGATTTACAGCAATGTGCTGATGCAATCATTCGTTTGAGGGCAGAATATCTTTTTTGGAGAGAAAAGTACGACTTAATAAAGTTTAATTTTACTAGCGGCGATGAGGCAAAATTCGAGGATTGGATACAGGGATATCGACCAATTGTAATTGGTAATTTTGTAAAGTGGACCAAAAGAAAAAAACCTGATTTATCATATAAAGCTTTCAGAGAGTATTTAAAAATTGTTTTTATATATGCTGGAACATATTCCTATAGCAAAGAATTGTTACCTATAGAGAATATAAGTGAAATTGAGATAGGAGATGTTTTTATACAGGGAGGTTTTCCTGGTCATGCCATTATTGTAGTTGACCTTTCAGTAAATCCAAAAACTAAGAAAAAGGTATTTCTCCTATCCCAAAGTTATATGCCTGCTCAAGATATACATATATTAAAAAATCCTAATAATAAAGAATTATCTCCTTGGTATTCTGAAGATTTTGAGAAAAAACTGGTAACACCTGAATGGATTTTTAACAAAACTCAATTAAGAAGAATGAAATAAAATAAACATAACTTTCAATCAACCCGACCTTGTTGGAGCTGACCGACAAGCATAACTTTGTGGTAGCTGGCGCAAGGCAGGTTATTTTGACTATTTATAAGACACACAAATACAGGAAGTCCTTTAGGAGAGGAAAAATTTATCGAAGAACTCGAAGGGATAATAGATAGGGAGTTGCAGAAAAGAAAATCAGGTCCGAAAAAGAAGGTGGGATAATTAAGTATTGTGTCCCCGGAATGTGATATTTGTGAGAAATGAAGGTTAGAGAAGCCACACTCCTGTTTCAGTAATTGGCACTCTACTGCTAGCGAAGAGCCAAACATCTTGAGATCGTCAGTATTAACACTGACCATCACTCCTCGAAGCGCTTTGATATGAAATATACAGTAATTGCTCTATTTTTTTGCAAACTCTCCTTCTTTGGAGAGTAATCTTGGCTTTTGTTTATTTTTATTGACAAGGATAAATAAATAGAATTATTGTAGTATTTAATTGTGGACACCAAGAAAAGTTAAAACTTATGGAATATAAAGGCCTTGAAGGTGGGCAGTTTAAACCACTTACAGATAAAGAGATTAGAAAGATTCATAGTGCATCAATTGCCATTCTTGAAAAGATTGGGTTTGAGGTAAAAGAAGAAGAGGCCCTGGAGCTCTTTATAAAGGCCGGGACAAAAGTCGATGGCAGCCGGGTCAGGCTGTCAGCAGCTTTCATAGAAGATATTATTGATCAAACTCCAAAGAGTATTATGCTCGCAGGGAGAGAGGAAAAGAATGATATTATTCTTGAGGATAAACGTGTTTATATCGGGACAGGGGGCGCTGCGCTAAAAGTAATAGATATTGAGACTGGCAGGATAAGAGATGCTCATCTAAAAGATGTTGCTCTGCTTGCACGGCTTGTAGACAATCTTGATAATATTCATTTTTATCTCGTGCCTGTTTTTCCAACTGAGCTTTGCAAAGAAGAAGCGGATATTAACACCTATTATAATGCGGTTTCCAATACAACGAAACATGTACAGGCCGGGGTATACAGCGTTAAGGGTATAAGAGATGTCATTCTAATGGGCGAGCACATTGCAGGCGGTGAAGAAGCTCTAAGGGAACGGCCGTTTATATCGTTTATTACGAGCTGGATGATAAGCCCGCTTAAGTTTGATGATATAGTCACAAAATTTTTAATTGAGATCTGCAAAAAAAGGATGCCGGTTGTTCTGTCCTGTGCTCCAATGGCCGGGGTAACCGCTCCCGTAACCCTGGCGGGTATGCTTGCTCAGATAACTGCAGAGCAGCTTGCCGGTATATCGCTTGCGCAGATCGTATCCCCCGGAACACCTGTTCTGCCTGGACCAATTCCTGCAATAGCAGATATGAGAAGCGGAGGGTATTTAGGCGGTTCACCGGAATTCGGACTCGCGAATGCGGCAATCGCCCAAATTTTAGATTATTATAATTTGCCGCTTTATAATTCGGCAGGTATGACTGACAGCAAGCTGCCGGATATCCAGGCGGGATTTGAGAAGGCTATGAGCCTTGTAATCGATGCGCTCGCAGGTGCAAATTATATCCACCATGCAGCCGGTTTGCTTGAAAACATGAGCACAGTTGCGCCTGAACAGTTCGTTATAGATAACGAGATAATCGGGATGACTCTCCGTGTGCTGAGAGGGATAGAGGTAAATGATGAGACACTGGCAGTTGATATTATCAACAGGGTCGGACCTGGCGGTAATTATTTGATGGATGATTTTACACTGAAATATATGAGGGATGAGTATTTCTACCCTTCAAATGTGATCAACAGGGAAATGAGGGCTTTGTGGGAATCACACGGAGATGAGGATGCGAAGGATAGGGCGCGAAAAATAGCAATTGATATTTTGAAGAGCCATAAACCACAGCCTATTGATAAAAAAATTGATAATCTGATTAAAGATAAGTTTAATCCAATTGTGGCGCTGTAAGTAAAATTATGTTTTATATATTCAATTCCAATTTGAATAAAAAAATGTAAAGGATAGAGCATGAAACGGATAAATATTGAGAATGTACATCCATATTTGAGAGTTTTATCGGACGAGCAGATTTTTGAGATACATAATGCAACCGTTGAGGTGTTGAGCAAGATTGGAATGGTGTTAAAAGATGAGGCGGGTATCAGGCTGCTGGAAAAAGCAGGAGCTGTTGTGGAAGAGAAGTTGGTGAAAATTCCTGAATATCTTCTCAAAAGAGCGCTGTCAACAGCGCCATCCCGGATTCCACTATATGACAGGCTGGGGAATCTCGCAATGAATCTTGAACGGGGTAAAACATACTTTGGAACAGGATCGGATACCATATATACCCTGGATGTGTATACAAAGGATAGAAGAAAGACAGTCGTAAAGGATATACGAAACCTGGCACGGCTCACCGATGCTCTACCCAATCTGGACTTTGTCATGTCCATGGGAAATCCCGGAGATGTGGATCCTAAAGACTCGTATATTCATGAGTTTATCGAAATGATAAGAGGTACAATAAAGCCTATTGTGTTTACGGCCAATAATCGAGCCGACATGGAGATTATATACAGGGTGGCGTCAGAGGTTGCGGGAAGTGAAGGAAACTTAAGGCAGAAGCCGTTCATCATTCTCTATACGGAGCCGATATCCCCGAGGTTGTTGAACTCTGAATCTGTTCAAAAACTCCTGTTTTGTGCCGAAAAAGGGATGCCTGCTGTATTTCCGCCATCTCCCAACACAGGTGGAGGAGGGCCCATAACTGTAGCAGGAGCAATGGTTCTTGGAAATGCCGAATGTCTGACCGGTCTTATCCTCACACAGTTAAAGAACCCCGGCTCTCCTTTTATCTTTGGGCCAAATCTCGCGGCGCTTGATATGAAAACAGTGGTTGTGAGCTACGGCGCGCCTGAGTGGATATTGGGATCAGCGGGAACTGTTGAAATGGCGCGTTTTTATAATCTCCCTGCATGGGGGACCTCGGGGGCTTCAGATTCAAAAGTGATAGATGCTCAGGCGGGAATGGAGGCTGTGCTCTCGGTTTACAATTCGTTTCTTACCAGAAGTCAGCTTGTTCACGACAACGGTTATATTGAGTCAGGCCTCACATCTTCAATGGAAATGATAATTCTTGTAGATGAGGCCGTTTCCATATCAAGTTATATTTTGAACGGTATTGCCGTTGACAGCAATTCACTTGCCCTTGATGCAATAAGGAGAGTAAAACCGGGAAAGGGATTTCTGGATGATGACCACACCTTCAATAATTGGAAAAAGGTGCAGTATCTTACTAAAAGGATGGACAGGAAGGTATTTGAAAACTGGAAGAACGACGGTAAAATGGATATGTTCACACGTTTGAATGAAGAGGCAAAAAAGATACTGGAAACCCATAAGGTGCCGGAACTGAGCGAGAAGGTTGAGAAGGTAATTGAGGATGTCCTCAAACAGAGAAAATGAAACTAAAAAACAGGTTTAGTAATAACGCTTCGGTGGAACCTACACGGTCTGATCATCGCACACCTTATTGAGAAAGTAACACAATTTAATTTAAAAACGATACCGTTAAATAAGTGAGATGAAGTTGAGAAACAGGTAAAAAAGATGAAGGAAACTGTTGATGGGGATACTTTCGAATCTACGAAAGCACTGCGCCTAATTGCGGCTTCTCGGCTACGGCGCTAAAGCGCCTTCGCCAAAAGCCAGGGCAGATTAGCGAAAAAGCATTGGGCATCGAGCTTTCTTAATTGCGTCTATAGATCAGCCCGGCCAACTTGCTTCCTCCCTGAAATTCGAGAAGCCGCGTTCTGATATACACCATTTGAGCCGATCTTACCTGGATAAATATTCAGTTAATTGATTACGGATTATAAAGGTCAATCTTTATATATTGCGAATATTTTTCAAAATCTTTATCAGCGGTTAAAATAGAAAGTTGATTCTGATAGGCTACGGCAAATATGAGAAAATCTATGTGAGAACCCTGGATACCTTTATTTCTGCATAGGTTAAAGAACTCAGCAGCTAATTCATAATCTTCGGTAGTAATTGGTAAATCCACAAAAGCACTGAGTTTTTCTTTTAGCAGTTGGAATTGCTTTTCATCTGCGATTCCTGAGAGAATCTCCTGTCTTATTGGACCGATCATGACAACGCGCACTTCATTTATCAGCTCAATAAGTTTGTCAAGGATAAGTTTGTCTTCCGAACTGAGACTATCTCTTTTTCTTCTAAATGCGATCGACCATATTGAAGTATCGATGAGAACTTTCACGAGCGAGACCTATGTCTTTTATAGTCATAATCTTTTTCATACTTAATTTTACCAAACAAGCTAATTACTTCTGATTGCTTTCTACGTTGAATGTATTCTTTTAGTGCTTGATTGACAGTTTCTTTTTTCGTTTTGTGTCCGCCTATTTTTTGTGCTTCGATTAATAACTTTTCGTCGATAGCTAAGTTTGTAGCCATATAGACACCTCCTACACATAATATCACACATTATTATGTGTATGTCAATATACTTTATGTACGTTTCTAAAAACTATATATACAAAACGATTTATAATAAGAGGTAGAATAAAAATATGAATATGGGGCTCAAACGGCATATAACAGATAGGAGTCTTTCCGAAGTCACAAATAAAAATAGCTAAATAAAGAGGTTTTATTAGGTCTTTTCCAGGGAATAAATATATTTTGTGTTTAGTACCTTAATAAAGCTCAGGCATTTCGAAATTAGCCGAGCTTGCTGTCAGGAGGCAGTCAAAGATATTGAAAACAGTCAGCCAATTTAAAGGCCGCTATTTTCATGTTAACACCATGCTTCTCATCAGGGCAGGCACGCGGGCCTGCCACTACGGGTTATTAAATTCATTTTTATCCTATATATTATGCTCATTACAATTAATTCACGATAATCTTAAAACACCCAACCATGATTGTAGGGGCAACCCGTTTGCCTGTCCCAGGCACTTGTGGTTGCCCCAGGTATACAAGTCTATTTTCGTATTGGTACCTTAATACTGATTTTCTTGCCCAATAGGCAAGAAAATCTCTTTAATCTTGAATGTGGTTTATCCACATCAGGAATTACTGCTGCCACTGGGCACTTTTTAGCGCCTTGAGACCGCGAGGAGTTACCCAGGTTTCAACCCCGCCGATAAGGGCATCCAGGATGATAGCCAGGGCGGCTGTTGGTGCTGCGCCCTGAAGAATAAGCTGAGTGACCCGCACAGCAATTCCGGTCACGATCAATTCTCCCAGTCCGCCTGACCCGATCATGCCGGCTATCGCTGCTGTCCCTACGTTTACAACCATGGAAGTCCTTATTCCGGCCAGGATTATCGGCATGGCCAACCTCATCTCCACCTTTGCAGTAACCTGCAGCATGGACATCCCCATCCCCCTGGCCGCTTCCTTTACAGCAGCCTTTAAAGCAGGGTCTACCGAGCGAATACCGGCGTAGGTATTTCGGATGATGGGCAGCATGGCGTAGACTAACAGAGCGATTACCGCCGCTTTGTACCCCATACCCAGTACCGCTCCGGCAATCCCGATAAAGGCCAGGGTGGGTACTGTCTGCCCCACATTTGCTGTGCCAATTAATACAGGGGAGATAAAACGGCAGGCCCGACGTGTGCTAAGGAATCCAATGGGGATACCGATTGTGATTGCCAAAAGCTCGGCAGCTTCAACGATCTGTAGATGCCTGACTGTTGCGCTCAAAACTTTCATCGGGGGGGCCATCTTGAAAATGCCCACTGATCCGAGGCTGGTCATCCAGATGGTCAATCCCAGCAGGATTCCAAGCAGCAGGCCCAGGATAATGTACTTTCTCACTGTTTTGATCCCCCGAACCTTTTCTGATTTCCACTGTTCTCCTTCCCAAGGATGTTCCGGATAATATCAAATGTCAGTACGCCGAGCAGATGTTCTTGATCATCAATCACCGCAAGGTTTCCGATTGCACTGTTGAACATCATGGACATAGCCTCGTTCAGGAGTGTTTCCGGGGCGGTAGTCACCGCCGGAGGAACCATGATTTCTCTTAGTGATTTTGCTTTCTCGAGATCAGCATAAGTGATCCAGCCTAAGAAGTGGTTTTGTCCATCAACCAGCATTGACCATTTCAGCATATCCCTTTTCATACGATCCCTGACTTTGACCGGATTATCTCCCACCTTAACCTTTAAAGGAGGTTCTTGCATAATATCCCTCGCACGGTAAAGGCGCAGGCCCTTTAGAACTCTATCGGCTCCTACAAAGTTGCGTACAAACTCGTTTTTAGGAGAATTGAGGAGGGTGGCGGGATCGTTGAACTGTACCAGCTTTCCTTCCTGCATCAACGCGATCTTATCCCCCATCTTGATCGCCTCGTTGATGTCATGTGTCACAAATGCTATAGTCTTCTTGATCTTGGACTGAATCTTCAAGAACTCGTCCTGAAGTTTACCGCGGGTGATTGGGTCGATAGCGCCGAAAGGCTCGTCCATCAGCAAAATGGGAGGATCAGCCCCCAGGCAGCGTGCTACACCAACCCGCTGCTGCTGGCCTCCTGAAAGCTCACTGGGGTAACGTTCCAGAAAGGTTTGGGGGTCCATCCCCACCAGCTTTAAAAGCTCTTCCGCTCTGGCGCGCTGCCTGGTCTTAGGCCACTTCTTCAGCATGGGTACGGTGGTAATATTTTCTTCCACGGTCAGGTGGGGAAAAAGTCCGATATTCTGGATTGCATAACCGATTCCCCGGCGGAGCTCGTTGGGATTGAGTTTCATGACATCGACCCCATCAATATAGATCTTCCCCGAAGTCATCGGGATCAGACGATTGATCATCTTCATGCTGGTGGTTTTACCGCATCCTGAAGGACCAAGAAAGATACATAACTCTCCTTTCTTGATCTCCAGGCTAAAGTCTTTAACCGCCTCGGTTCCGTCCGGATATATTTTGATAACGTATTTCAGTTTAATCATTGCTTCTTCCCCTGATCCTTAAGCCTTTTGGCGTTGTTATCAATTCAACCCTGCCCATGATTAGGTCCATTATAATAGCGAGCAGGGAAACAAAAACGGCGCCAACTATTATGAGATCAACGCGATAATTCGCGATGCCCCTGAATATAGGCTGTCCCAATCCTCCAGCTCCAATATATGAGCCGATGGCCGCAATACCGATGTTCATCACGATTGCCTGTCTCAGACCGGCCATGATAACGGGAACAGCCAGCGGTAACTTGACTTTGACCAGTATCTGCTGCTCGCTCATCCCCATGCCGCGCCCGGCTTCTATGATTGCAGGATCCACCTCCCGGATAGCCGTATATGTATTGCGGACTATCGGCAGCAGTCCGTAGAGGGTAAGTGCAATTACCACAGGAAGAAAGCCTATGGAAGGAAGGGTCAGAGCGCTCAGAATCCCCATGAGGATACCGTAAAGGGCCAGCGAGGGAATGGTCAGCATAATACTGGCCAGGTATATCACTGTATCGGCCAGTTGTTCACGGCCTTCTCTGCTGATGAAGATTCCGATCAGGATGCCCAGAACTGCTGCGGAGGCGTTGGCCACCAATATGATATAAAGGTGCTGCAGCGTCCATTCAAGAATCTTATCCGGATATTTTAATAGATAGTTCCAGGCCAGGATCCACATTAGCTGCGCCTCTATTATGTTTTCTTTATTAATTAATCCTGGTAATTCCAATACAGCGTGCAAATTCACTGCCAAAAGGAAGCCACCTCCTTTGGAGGTGGTCTATAATATTTCTAAAAAGATTAATTCAAAGGCTATGCCTTTAAAAGCCTTTTGGCTTGGAAACCCCCACCTGCTTTGCAGGTGGGGGTTTCCTCAGGAAAGAAAAGCTAAAGTAGGACCGGCTTTTTAGCCGGTCCTACTGTTATATTGTGTGACAGTCAACAGGGAAATTACTTACTTGATTAATCCTTTTTCCTTGAGCCACTCCATGGCAGCTTCTTCCGGCTCCATCATGTCGATATCAACCCTGGCATTCAGTGCGGTCATATCTTTCCGGGCCCCGACTGCGTCATTAGGGAAGGCGTCCACCAGTTCCTTGAGCACATCCTCGAGACCGGGATTGGCGTCAAGAACTTCTTTCCGGAGATAAGGTCCCAGGTCGTAAGGCGGCCAGAAGTTTTTATCGTCCTGCAGAACTACCCAGTTATACTTTACTACTGCCGGATCGGTGCCGAACACCATGGTTGCTGTGCTTCTGCCTTTTACCAGATATTCGAAGGTTAACCCCGGCAAAACTGTGGTAATGGAATCGGGCTTAAAGGCAAAGTCGTAATACACCTGAAGCCCCAGAATTCCGTCCGGCCGTGCGTAGAACTCAAAGCCACTGGCAAAGGGAACTTCTCCCTCTTTTTCTTTCACATACCCGGCAAAATCGGACAGAGTGTTTACATTGTTCTCCTGGGAGAACTCTTTAGTAACGGCAATAGCATAGGTGTTGTTGCACCAGATTGGATCCAGCCATATGAGGCCTTGCGCCCCATCACTTTCACTTGTTTTCCGATACATCTCCTCGGGCGATTCACCCTTAAACTCATGCCCGGTATAGCTTAACCACTGCGTTCCGGTGTAGTCCATGCACAGGTCGATGCTTCCGTTTTCCATGGCTTCTCTCATAACAGTGCTGGCCATTCCGGTCTTCAGCTCTACATCGAAGCCTCTGTCTTCCAGCAGGATGGCCATCAGATTGCCGACGATGAACTGCTCGGTGAAGTTCTTTGTGCCGATGTTGATTGGCGGTTTATAAGGAATTCCCGTACCCTTGACCTCTTCCTCTTCCGCTGCCTTTTCTTTGGTTTCCACCGCGGCGGGAGCAGGCTCTTCAGCTGCTTTTTTCTGTCCACCGGCAAAGATAAACACGGTGAGGGACATCACAAAGATACCCACTAAGATTTTTTTTAGCATGTGAATCTCCTTTCTATTATCAAATAATGCTTCCTAAACCTTCTCTTATTTATCAAGGGTATCCGATTTATTAATTCATGTTAATAAAAATATAAAACGCTTTTTTAAAAATGTTTGAAACAAATCATTAAAATAGTAGGTTCTTGTTGTTCATGTATAGCATTTATTAATACTCGCCGCAAGATAGAGGGAAAATCTTTTATCTACCAATATTTTTTATTATATCCGATCTATTTTCCAGTTAATGGGGTAAAAAATTAAGAAAGATATGTATATTGTGGTGAAGAAGAGCACACCTGAGCTTGAGGAAAAAATTGGAATTTTATTAGATTGTGATATCATTGGAGATCCGGGAGATCATGTCATATACTGGAATGTGAAGCTATTAAACACCATAATGCAAGAGAGATGATGGCTGAGACCTATTGGAAGGGATAAATAAAATCAATATAATTTCTTAAAGTAGATATTATGATGAAATTCCAACCATGCTATCTTAAACTGTATGAAAGTGGCGAGCTTGATGAAAGAGTAGAAAAACTTTATTCGGTACTTGAATCCTGTGAGCTTTGTCCCAGAAAATGTAAAATAAACAGATTAGAAGGTGCCCAGGGCTATTGTAAGTCGGGTAAAGAATTGATGATCTCAAGCTATAGCCCACATTTTGGCGAGGAAGAGCCTCTGGTTGGTATAAGTAGATTGCCTATTGCTGATGTTTTTAGAGTTTCTCATACAGGTGGGTCAGGCACGATATTTTTAACAAGTTGTAATTTGCTTTGTCTATATTGTCAAAATTATGAAATAAGTCATTTAGGTCAGGGAGCAGAGTCATCAATAGATAGAATATCTGGAATTATGTTACATCTTCAAAATAAAGGATGCCACAATATAAATTTTGTCACTCCAACTCATTTTACACCACAATTGGTAAAATCAATAAAAGTTGCTGTTGGAAAAGGCTTAAGATTACCGATAGTCTGGAATTGTGGAGGTTATGAAAATGTTGAGATAATAAAACTACTTGACGGTATAGTGGATATTTACATGCCGGATATAAAATACAGCGGCAGTGAACCAGCAAAAAAGTATTCCAATACTCCGGATTACTTTGACAGGTGTAAGGAAGCTGCTAAAGAGATGCATCGTCAAGTTGGAGATCTAAAGTTAGATGAAAGAGGGATTGCTTACAGGGGTTTATTAATAAGACATCTAATATTGCCAAACGATCTTGCTGGAAGTGAAGCCATTTTGAGATTCATTTCAGAAGTGATTTCAACCAATAGTTATATTAACATAATGTCTCAATATAGACCGGAAGGCAGGGCATACCAGTACAAAGAATTGAATTGCTATCCAACAAAAGATGAATTTTATCGAGTAATAGATACGGCTAAGGATATTGGCTTAACTCGTGGATTTCAACGAAAACATATGGAAAGACTTTAAAATAAAGAAAATAATAAACAAATTAAGGTGAAAAACTGGAAAGAAATCTGTGAAGCAGGGATGATTCCCCGTTGTGCGACTCACAATCCAGCGGAGACAATTCCGTTCCTGGAAAGCTCAGGACTGGACATAAAAGCATACTTAGCCCCTGTTAATCCCATAGGGGAATTTATGGGTAAAGAGCCTGATAAAGTAATAAAGATTATAGAAAGTGCAAAAAAACCTGTAATCGGTTCTCTTAATGGTCTTCCTGCTCATATTCGTAGAGCTACTTATCCTGGAAATGATTTCAAATCCATGTCTGCTCCGGGGCCGCATGACTGGCTTGCCCATCATCCGGAACCAGGTCAGACTTATGAAGAGTATAAATATTCAAAACCAGTTAAACCGGATAACATTCGTAACATAATATATCTTAGGCCTATAGGAAAATTTCCTGAAGGGCGCAGTCCATCATTGAAAACACTAAAAGGTTTTGCGGGAGCTTACTTTAACATTGATGTAAAAATCCTTCCTGCCTTATCCTTAAGCGATCATAATATTACGACACTTACGACACGGATCAATAATTTCACAGGAAAACGGCAGATACTTACCGGTGACATATTAGAGCTGCTTCAAAAGAATATCCCTTCTGATGCTTATTGTGTTCTTGCTATAACGATGGAAGACCTGTACCCTGATCCGACATGGAATTTTGTCTTTGGTCAGGCATCTCTTCATGACCGCGTTGGTGTTTTCAGCTTTGCACGGTATGATCCCCTCTTCTATGGTGAGGCAAGGGCGAAAGATTATGACAAAATATTGCTGTTTCGAAGCTGTAAAGTTCTTGCTCATGAAACAGGCCATATGTTCGGCATGTACCATTGCATATATTATCAATGTTGTATGAATGGTTCCAACCATTTGAAAGAGTCCGATTCCCGGCCGATCCATCTTTGCCCTGTCTGTCTTCGTAAACTTTATTACAGTATTGGATTTGATATTAACAGCCGTTATCGTGAACTATCTCGATTTTATAAAAAAGCGGGTTTTAAAAATATGGCTCAATGGATTGATAACCGTCTTGTAAAGATATCGGAATAGCTCTTCCCCTGTCCCATCCCTCAAGGGAGGGGAAGATTGAAAGTATATTCAAGCTTCTTTGTATTCTTCGCTGCTTAAACACGTGATATCAAACTTAACACCAACTTCAGCCCCGGTTTTGCTCAGGGATTCGACTGTATCCTCAAGCAGTGGAACGCCTTTTTGTGTACGCTCCTGCTCCATTTCAAATTCCTTCTCCCCCGGTATGTATATGCGTTCACGTACCCTGGCCTTCTCAGCATTCTTCAGGTTCTGTATAAACTTATCCATCCTGGATTTGAACTCATTCAGCGGTATGAAATTCTCTATCTTAAAGGCAGCAAAGAAATGGCCGACATTTGATGGTTTGGCTTCATGTATGTGGCCCACCTCCATCCCGAAGGCTGCCCCGGAGAGTACCCCGCACAGCAGGTCAACCATCATTGACAGGCCATATCCCTTATACCCGGAGTGCAGATCATCTCCACCAAGTGGGAGTACTCCGCCGCCTTTCAGAACATCTATCGGATCGGTAGTGAGGTCACCTTTCCCGTCCACCCCCCAACCCTGGGGGATCGGTTCTCCTTTCTTCTGGTGATATTGAACCTTACCGAGTGAAACCACACTTGTGGCCATATCAAGGACAAATGGAAATTCATCATTGGCTGGTGCAGTCAGACAGATGGGGTTTGTACCCATAATTGCGTTCGCGGCATAAGTAGGTACCATAAGGGGACGAGAGTTGGTTAGTGAAACACCTATCATCCCGTGTGGAAGAGCCATCATACCATAGTATGCAGCGATACCGAAGTGATTGCTATTTTTAACACCCACCATGGATAATCCTGTCTGGGATGCCTTCTCTATGCATCGTTTCATGGCCCAGTATGCGATAACCGGTCCAAGTCCGTTGCCGCCGTCAAAGAGCAGATTGAAAGGTGTTTCCTTAACCAAAGTGAGTTTCGAGATGGGGTCAATCCGCCCATCACGCAGTCTCCCTGCGTAGTATCCATGGAGCCTTATCACGCCGTGGGAATCAATCCCCCTCAGGTTTGCAGACACCAGAACATCGGCAGCGATCTTTGCCTCCTCCATGGGAACCTGCAATTGGGCAAAGAATCTGCTGACATAATCCTTTAATGCATTGGCCTCATAAAGATAAACTTTCATAATTCATCCTCGTAATGGAAAAGTTGTAAGTAGATTTTTTGAGGCAGTACTCAATAATGTATATCTTTAAAGTTAATTATTTTTTAACTCTATAATACTTGCCGCTCCATGTCAAGAAAAATAGACAAAGTTTCAACAAAGCGATATCGCCGTAGTGCTCACCTTTAGTACCTTAATAACAATTTTCTTGCTTTTTTGGCACAAACTTTAGTTTGCAGGAAAATATCTTTAAAATCAAGAATGCGGCTTGTCCGCATTAGTACCTTAATATCAATTTTCTTGCTTTTCAGGCAAGAAAATTATTTTAATCAAGAATGTGGCTTATCCACATTAGGGCTTTATACGAGGACTCATAATAAAAGTGAGATAATTACAACTTTCATTTTAATCTGTTTTGGAGTATATTAATGTGAATACAAACCATAAATTAAAAGAATTTTAATGAATAACAGTGAAAAGAACAAAAAGATAAATCTTACCAGGGAATTAATTGGACGGCTTCCTAAGGTTTTAATACATGACCATCTTGACGGCGGCCTCCGGCCCGAAACCATAATTGAACTTGCAAAAACGCATAACCTGAAATTGCCGGAATATGATCCTGATAGACTCTCCCAATGGGTTTTAGAGGGGGCAAATAGTCGAAATTTAACAGAATACCTGAAAGGCTTTAAAATAACTACCGGGGTCATGCAGACCCAGGAGGCACTCCATCGTGTTGCCTTTGAAATGATGGAAGATATGAAGAAGGATGGAATCGTATACGTTGAAACCAGATTCTCTCCGCTTTATCATACTAAGTTTGGTCTGAGCTATGATCAGATTGTTGAATCAGTTTTGAGGGGATTAAGAGAAGGATCACGCACTTTTAACATAAAATTTGGTTTAATAATCTGCGCAATGAGAAATCTGCCGTCATCCGGATCGTTAGAGATGGCAAAACTCGCAGTACGCTACAGGGAACAGGGAGTTGTCGGGTTCGACCTTGCCGGTGACGAGCTTGGTTATCCAGCAAAGGATCACCTGGATGCTGTTTATTATATTCACAGGAATAACTTCTATATTACCATCCATGCGGGTGAGGCATTCGGTAAAGAATCAATATGGCAGGCTCTCCAGTACTGCGGGACACACAGGATAGGCCACGGGTTACATTTAAAAGACGATATTATGACAAAAGATAATGAAATTATTGAAATGGGATACCTTTCCCAGTACGTCCGGGACAGAAGAGTTCCACTTGAAGTATGTTTATCAACTAACCTTCATACCGGGGAAATACAAAATTTGCGATACCACCCTTTTCCGATCATGTACAAAAATGGATTCAGGGTTACTCTCAATACAGATAATCGTCTCATGAATAATATAACCCTGACAGAAGAGTTGTTACTGGCAGTAAAGCAGTATAATCTGAACATAAGAGACATCGAAAAGCTGACCCTCAATGCAATGAAAAGTGCATTTTTGCATTTTCCGGATAGACTGGATATCATCTATAACAGGATAAAGTCAGGGTTCGCAGAAATCAAAAAAAACAACCAGGAAATACAGGGCAATGACAGAAATAAAGACAAATCCGCAAAAATTGTAAAAAAGAATCTAAATGAGTTATAAGGATCTAAGACGTGTGCTTTAAGATTTAATCAGGCAGGCTTATAATGATGATAAAATAAAATATTTTTTGAGGGGTGGGTTGTCTCCTTTCTTATTAACAATTGCTATTGATGTTTATGAGAGCTTTAATGGTAGAGAAGAAAGTAATGGAAAAAGCTCATAAAAGAATAAGCAAAATTCTTAAATTTGCCATCATATTTATTATTGTTCTCGGGGCCTTAGTTGCATTCACAAATCTGAGAGAGCTCAAAGAACACTTTCTTTCAATAAATCCCATCATTTTTTTCTTCGGTGGATTATGTGCCCTCTTTGCTTATATACTTGAAGGGATATTTCTTTTTTTTGCATTAAAGTTGTTTCATGAGAAATTGCCTTTTCTAACGGCATTAAAATATTCTATTGTAATTAATGCAGTCGGTTATCTTGTATCATTCGGCGGGATCACGCCATTTGCTACACAGATACATATTCTGGATTACCATAACATTTCACCTAAGAAGGCAACTTTAACAAGAGCTCTTCATTCAGTCATTTTCCACATGTTCTTTAATCTTCTTCTGATATTCGGTTATACAACTGTATTGGTAAATAATAAGGGCCACGAGTTCAGTATTGTTCTCATTACCATAACCGTATTTTTTTTCTTTACACTCCTTGTATTATTCTATCTTGTCATATTCTTGAAAAATTTCCGGATCGCAAGCATTAACGGTATTTGTTATATTTTAAACAGCGCGTGTAAGTTTTTCACTATAAAAAGGAGGGTTAAACCAAACGCTGCAATAGATTTCTTTAACGAGTTTCAAGAGGGATGCAAAAACCTCGTTCGTGAACCTGTTTATATTTTTATAATGATTGCCATTTTAGCAGTGGACTGGGTTTTCCTGCTCGCTGTGATGAACTTTTCATTTCTATCTTTGAATTATCCGATCAAACTTGGGTTTTTAATTATCGGATTTATGATTGGACAGATTGTGATTGTAATATCGATGGTACCTGGAGGCGCAGGAACAATGGAAGGTTCCATGGCGCTGACCTACAAAGCCCTGGGCGTGCCTTTTGAGACAGCACTGGCTGCTGTCCTCATATACAGAATATTGTTTTATATTATACCGTTTTTTTTAAGCCTGCCGTTCTACTTCAGTTTAAAACGCGCCAATACATACAGATTAGATGCCTGACACAGCTTTCAGCATGCTTATATCCTCTGTGTCTGGAAAAACCAGATAACTATTGGCAATAATATCAATCATAAATAGAAGACGCCGGAAAATCAGGGATTGCTTAGAAAAATTATTAAATTAAATTTGCAAAACAAAAATTATATGCATTATAATTATTAACAGAGCGTTAACTATAAATATTATAGTAATAATTCTCAGATTTAGAAAGGAGCTGAACTATGTTTGAAATTCTAGAAACACTGGAGACTGCTTTAACAGCTATTTGGATTTCTTCTGCTGTCTGCTATTTAGTAACTGCAATATCGCTGTTTATGATGGGCAAAAAAGCAAACGTACGAAATCCATGGGTGGCTTTTATTCCCGGATTGCAGATTATCGTATTATTACATGTGATCGATAAGAGCGGGTGGTGTATACTTCTGCTGCTTATCCCGGTATTGAATATTATTCTTGAAATTATCTGGATAGTGAAATTATACGCTGCATTCGCAGTAAATCCTGGTCTTATAGTACTGAGTATAATTATATCGCCCTTCGGTCTGGTCATGTTACTCGTTGCTGCGTTCTCGAGTAAATACACCTATGCAAAGTCGAACAGATTTGCACCCTAATGCGGACAAGCCGCATTCTTTAGTTTTATGGCTGACTGAAGAAATTCGATCCTTTCACAGGAAAGCATGAGCGGAGGCGACCTGGCTTTACAGGAAGAATCTGTATATCCTGATGTGGATAAACCACGTTCAAGATTAAAAAGATATTTTCTTGCAAACTAAAGTTTGTGCCTATTGTGCAAGAAAATCAGGATTAAGGTACATAAGCATATGTACAAACAAAAGTTAGCTGCAGGAGGGTGATGTAAACTTATCCCAATGGATGATTTCTTCCAGCTTTTTTCTTTCCACCCCATGTCGGGTAATATCCGCTTCATCAGCAGGATAGCCAAGAGGGAGGAGTGCAACTGTCTCAATATGGGAAGGAAGTTTTAAAATTTCATGACATAACATGGCATTAAACATGCAAATCCAGCATGTTCCCAGCCCAAGGTCTGCTGCAGCTAATGTCATATGATCGATTGCTATCGCTGCGTCTATATCAAGATGATCTTTCCCGTCAGGGCGCCGCCAGGATTTACTGTGATCACCGCAGATAACAATTATTACAGGAGCCTGTAAAATCCAGGGCTTATGATATGTCGTTGCTATATCTTTACGAATTTCCTCATCCTGTACGATGATAAAATGCCGTGGCTGACGATTAGCTGCAGAAGGAGCAATCCTCCCGGATTCAAGAACCTGTAACAGCTTTTCTCTTTCAACCGGTTTTTTTTTATAGCTCCGTACTGAATACCGTAGTTTTGCTAATTTTAAAAATGACATTTTTCCCTCCGAATAATATTTTTAAATAAAATTGTTCATACTGTTATGCAAATTATGATATAAAAATCGAAATTATACAATATCCTGTTCCTTCTAAATATGCAAGATGTTTTTTCCTCCCCTCAATCTTCTCTTCTATCGGTGGGATATTTAGGGAGCGATGACTCTACATAACTTCATAGAAATGCTTAAATCGTTCTTTAAGCAGGAGAAAGTCACAATTTCTATATCGTGTAAAAATATTGAGATTAAAAACTAACTTTTCTTAAAGCTCATATGGGAGTAAAATGTCAACTATCTTTTTTGGACAAATATGTTTGTTTATATTGGTCAATCATTTTTCAAAAGGGTGGTCAATTTCTTTTATGATGATGGCCAGATAGAATTATAGATACCATCTGTATTTATCTTGATATTATAACATAATAGTACTATATTAATTCCGTATTTCATAAATTCAGAAAGGTGGAAAAATGAATAAAATAATTCAAATTCGAAAAAAAGGTTCTGTGACGATTCCGATGGAAATCAGGAAACGGTACCATCTCGATGAAGGCGATCCATTGACCTTAATTGATCTGGGAGAAGGATTTTTCCTCAGCCCCAAACGTTCTGTTTTACCAAAACTTGCGGCTGAAATTGAAAATCTTCGAAAACGGAATAACATTTCATTAGAAGAATTAATCCAGGGCGTTATGAAAGAAAGAAATAAATAAATCTTCCTTTTTATTATCAAAGTTTGTATGGATTTAATTTATGCTGTTAAAAATATTTTTTGATGCTGATGTACTCATTGCTGGTTCAGCATCAAAGGCCGGTTCATCTTTTATATTGCTCCAATTGTGCGAACTCAATATTTTACATGGATTGACATCCAGTCAGGTTATCGAAGAATGCAGAGTGAATCTACAAAAAAAATTGCCGCAAGCTGAGAGCATATTTGAACAAATCGTTGAACGTTCACTTGAAGTGCTGGAAAATCCAAATCCCGAGGAAATTAAAGAATTTATAAATATGGCCCATCCGAAGGACTTGCCGATTTTAGTTACTGCAATCTTTAGTAAGGCTAATTATCTTGTCACTTTCAATACGAAACATTTTCATCCCGATCCGAATTTTGAATTAACGGTCATTAAACCTGGAGAATTGCTGCATAAAATAAGGTTGATCATGAATCAACTTCATGATAAACCTGCCAATTAACAATTGAGACTGTCCTTCCATGCATTAAGTTTGAGTCCAGCCTTTTTGCAGAGATTTTCAACGGTTGTCTTTTTATCCCACTCCTGTTCTGCCGCCGCGTTGGGAAGAAATGTGGCACTCTCTGGGCCTTTCTGAATGATAATACTACCTTTATATACTTCGAACTTTTTTATTGTATCAATCGGCTCTATGTTAAAACGGTATACCGTTATCCCGTACATTCCGGGTATTTGCCGCAGCTGTAACTGCCACGGAGGCATACCCCACAACCTGCTCCGAGGAAACACCTTCTATTCCTGCATCCGAGCTCACACTTCTATGAAGAATAACGGCCTTATTTGCTCCAGCGGCATTTGCAATCTTTATCCCTAATGTGGACAAGCCACATTCAAGATTATAGAGATTTTCTTGCCTATTGGGCAAGAAAATCAGTATTTAGGTACTACATATGCGGCATCAAGCCCGCACATGGCACAGGCAAGATTATTTACCCCTCTTTTCATAATGTCATCATTCGTTTTTAATAGTGTATCTCCTTCAAGACTCAGGAAGGCCTGCAGTATCTCAGAATCACATTTTACAGCATCTTCCTTTTTCGGATAGTGGGAAAGATCGGTTGAAACTATATATAAAATACTTTTTCCGGTACCACAGGCTTTTGAAACTGCTTTGAAAATAGCCAGGGCAATATGATCAAGAGTTTTCTCATCGCCCATAACAAGAATCGGGACTATAACAAAATCATCCAGAACCTTCTCTAAAAATGGAAGCTGAACTTCAAGGGAATGCTCATATCGATTTGGCAGTTCATTGTCGGTAATGAGCTCCGATGAACTAACTACAGCCCTGGCAAGGTCTGTGTCAACAGGAATAACACCGAAAGGAATCCTGAAACCGCATCCGCAGTAGACCGATGCTCCATGTACATCTGCTCTATGAGGGGATCCAATGAGGACCACTATGTCGTAATCCCTTCCTTCAAGCAAAGCATAGGCGTATGCAGCCGTCCTGCCTGAAAAAGCATATCCCGCATGGGGAACGAGAATGATAGCTATCGGCTCATTAATCTTTCTTATGCTTTTGTCTTCCCGTGCACTGGATAAAAAGTGCTCGACCATTTTGTCAAGAACACCAGGATCATCCGGATAGAATGTGCCTGCGACAGTGGGCTCCCTTATTGAGGATGTGATATCCTCCTGCGGTTCATATAAAACCCGGGCTTTATCCTTTTCTGCCGGCTTTTTTTCCCTGCTGCAGTTAGAGATAAAAATGATAGAGAGAATAAATATGAGTAATCCTTTGATTACTTGTAGAAACACGATCATCCGGGTATTCATTTTATTTGTTTATTATAATTATACGCCATTCAGGCTTTTTGATCAGCTTCTTTTTTCATTTAGGCAATGATATTGATGCTGTAAGCGGCGCAACCGTTTCACTAGATGCGCTTTCAAAGACAATTAAAGCAGCTGCTCAGACATTTTCTACCAGGAAGCTCTTTATGAGAAACGATTATTCATGTAAAGGATGTGTCAGGGGAATGGCCGGTTTAGAACCTGAGTTTTTTATATGCGGAGGTATTAAAACGAATAGTGAAAAAGAGATGCGGCTGTGCTGGTAGTGTAATGATAATAATAGTGGCAATTTTTCTCTAATTATGTCATATATAAGTATATGTAAATAAAAGTCGGTCTCTGCGGTTTTCCTGTTTCAAGGGATAAATATTTCAATGCTTTCAACGGGGTATTCATATTTTTGTGAAAAATGGGGGTTCGCAGGATGGCAGCAGGAAGGTTGGTGGATTTTATTAAAGAACCAGGGATTACCCGGGAGCTCTTGGGCCCCAGGAATAAGCTGATTCTGGTCATCGGCGGTCCTGATACCGGAAAAACAACACTGATCGAGTGCATTGCTGACCTTCTTGCAGAGCACCAGGAAGTTGGAGTTGTCGATCTGGATATGGGGCAGTCCCATATAGGGATGCCTACAACAATAGCATGGGGAAAGATAAAGGGAGTGTTTAAGGACTGGTCTGATATCCGGACAGAAGATTTTTATTTTACAGGCACCCTTTCTCCGCCCGGAAACCTTGTTCCTGCACTGGTTGGCGCAAAGCTTATAACAGAAAAAGCACTTTTTTTCTGTCAGAAGGTTATTGTTGATACAACAGGTCTGATAGCAGAGCCTGCAGGACGGGTACTGAAGCAGTACAAGATAGACATTCTTTCTCCTGATATAATTCTTGCTCTGGAACGGGCAAAAGAACTGGGACATATCCTTGACTCTTATACGCTGCAGAAATTTCCGTTAGTTTACAGGCTGTCTGTGCCCATGCAGGTGGAGTTAAAGAGCATCGCCGGCAGAGCTCAATACCGGGCCCTTCGGTTCAAATCCTATTTCACTAATGCCCGCACTCATGAGGTATCCTATGAAGATATGGGTATAAGATTTACGCGGGAGCCGATCCAATTCAGCACTTCGGAGCTTAAAGACACGGTTGTATCTTTTAGAGATGTAAGAAACAGGGACCTTGCCCTTGGTATAGTCGAGGGATTAAATGTAAGGCATAAAAAGCTTGTGATTCTCTCACCAATAAACCCGGATGTGAAGTTTTCGACCCTGTTGTTTGGAATGACAAAAATTACCCTTCAAAAGAATTAATCTCCATGCATAAGAAAAAACATTTCAACGAATGGAAAGTCTGAATGAAAGAAATGATAGAAACAATCCTTTATGATAAATTAGAGGATAACAAAGTCAGATGTAACATCTGCAGACACCGATGCATGATCCCGTACGGAAAGTACGGTTACTGCAGGACGAGAATGAATAGAGACGGCATATTATATACATTAATCTTTGGCAGGGTCTCCTCTTTTAATGCTAATCCGATTGAGATGAAGCCGCTGTTTCATTTTTTTCCCGGAAGCCTCTGTTTTTCTATGGGAACGTCGGGCTGTAACTTTCGCTGTCCGGGATGCCAGAACTGGGAAATATCACGGATGATTGTGGAAGAATCAGGTGCTGGAACTGAGAAAATCACACCTGAAGAATCAATAGCTCTTGCTGTTCGTTACAAATGTCAGGGTATATCCTGGACTTTCAATGAACCAGCAATCTGGCTTGAATATACTGTCGATGGAGCGAAGCGTGCAAAGGAAAAGGGACTTTACACGGCATACGTGACGAACGGCTTTATAACTCCTGAAGGGCTTGATATCATAAGCCCATATCTTGATGCATTCAGAGTTGATATAAAGGGATTCAGCGAAGAGACATATAAAAAGATATCCTCAGTGAGTGCGTGGTCAGGTGTCCTGGACTCAGCAAAGCGTGCGAAGCACAACCATAACATGCATGTAGAATGCGTAACCAATGTTACGCACGGCATAAATGACGATGAAAATGAACTTTTGGAAATGGCACAGTGGATAAGAGATGAATTGGGCCCTGATACACCGTGGCACATTACACGGTTCTATCCGCATCTGGATTTCTCTAATATACCGATTACTCCAATTTCGAACCTGGAACGTATCCGCCGGAGGGGATTGGATGCGGGGCTTCGCTATGTGTATCTTGGTAATGTGCCTGGCCACCCTGGAGAGAACACCTATTGTTATACATGTAAGGAGATGTTGATAGAACGAAAGGGATACCTGGTGATGAAATTCAATATAAAAAACGGCAGATGCCCTGAGTGTGATACAGAGATAGCAGGCATATTTTCAGCTTTCGAAACCAAATCTTGATCAAATAAGGGTCCATCCTTATACAAAGTTTCAGGCAAACGGGGTTTATACCTTAAACAGCACTCAGGGCTTTCCTGTCTGTATTCATTAAACTATTGGAAAAAAACATCACGCACCGTGGATTGTTGCAGTGACCCAAAATATAGGATAAAACCATTAATCTCATCGGACATAGTAAAAATATTTATAGGAAAGATCATACAGGAAGAGATTTGATGAAAAATACACATACAGAAATTTATGATCTTTTTTTATAAAAGAGAATAGATTTGGCAATAGGCAACAACCACGTTTTTAAAGTTATGTCTCTTTCTTATTTGATTTCTTTAAAAAAATAATATACTCATTTTATCAGCTGAAATTATTATCAAGTCACTTTTTCCATCCTGATTAAGATCTTTAACAATATAATTGTCAATATCGCCTACTTTTAAATTTATCATCGGACGTTCTGAAAATCCTTTTTTTGAGTGAAGAAATGGATATAATTTTACTCTATCCTTTTCAATAATCAATAAATCTTTCTTTCCATCTCGATTAAAATCCCCAGAAAGATTTATCGGGATTCCTAACATAAATTTTATTTTAACTTTCTTCTTTAATATTTCCTTCTTTGAAAAGCCCACATTTGTTTTAAAAGGTAAAATTCGAATTTCTGCATCTATTCCTTCTTCTAAAAATTTGTTGAAGAATGATCCAAGAGAGGATCCTTCTATTTCGGGATGAATTAAAATGAGATCCTTTTTATTATCTCCATCAATATCAATTAACATTTCTCTCTCAATTGGATAATCTGTTGTTTCAATAACCTGAAATGGCTTATCCAGATAATTATCATTATCAGTGGAAAGGTACACACTGATTTTATACTTTTGAGCTTTAAACAGACCCCCTTTTGCTATCAATTCAACCTTTAAGAGGTCCAGATGCCCATCATTATTGATATCGACACAATTTGGCGACAACCAGGCCCCCTGAGAATCATGGATAATCTTATCCGGCATTATTGAAAATATTTTATCTTTATTTAAAAAATAGATACGATATTCATATACAGCATAACCTCCTATTTTTGGATCATGCTTATCGATAACACTAATTTGAATGAGATCTTTCCTTGAATCACGATTAAAGTCTCTAATTAAATAGTAATTTGAAATTTGAACAGTTGAAAAAGATAGATATTTCATATCTGACGGCCAACTATTTCTGGTAAGGTTTTTAGAATTAACTCTCATTAACCATTCCAATGGAGAATGATAGATTTTTAGGCCTGGGTAGATAAGATAGGATTGCGATTCATAGGGGATAGATTGAACAGGTATATACTCATTTGATTTATCTCTATAATAAAAATGAATAGTTTTTTCCCCCCATAATACTAATTCTGGAATACCATCTTTATCCAAATCGATCGCAAAATACTCTTTTTTTAAATCTCCGGTATTGCATTGATGAAATATTGTTTTATTTTCTATGAGTAAAACAGGGTTAGAACTCCATCCCTTTAGTTCTTTCATAAAATATGAAATCCCATTTTTATGCATTATAAGAATTTCTTTCTCTCCACCTGGAACGATATCACCAAAATCTATTGCCCCTCCTATCTGTACTGTAATACCATTAAATTTGGAAAACTCTCCATCATTTTCTTGATAGGAGAGATAAATTTTATTTTTAAAAAGAAATACGAGGTCTAAAAGTCCATCCTGATTTATATCTTCTAGAATTAAATGCCTGGTTATTTCAGTTTCTCTTAATTCTTTAGGGATATTTACATGAATATTTAGTGGATTAATAACTAAATCTTTTTGAGAAGCCAGAATAATATCATTTGTGGAAATAAACCTTATTAATCCTACAAGTAAAATTATAAAAGTTGGTTTTTTCATTCTGCTTAACGAATTTACTTAGAAAAATAAAGAATGATTTTATCTTTAGTTAAGAGTAAAATATCACTTTTTCTGTCACCATTCATATCTATTAATTTAAAATGCTCTACTTCTTTTGGAATTCTCATGCATATTACAGAAGAAATATTATTCTTTTGTTCTAAATCTAAAAAATATATGTACATACGTTCCGGCTCTTTTATAATAAAAAGATCGTTCATTCCATCAGCATTAAAATCTCCTGTAACATCAAAACGAATATGTTCTCCTATATCCGATAACTTGCTATACTTTATATCAGATTTAATTATGATATCAGGATCAATAGAAAAACCCCTTTCTTTTTCGAACAGATAGTATCTAAAAGTAAAATTAAGAGTAGATTCTGTGAGGACTTGAATAATATCCTCTTTTGACCCGGGAGAAAGATCTAACCAAATTGAAATAAAATCCATGTCTCCATCTCTGTCAATATCCGCAAATGGAGGGTTATCATTCATCAAAACTGTTTTTAAAAAATAATCCGGATTCGACGAGAAAACATTATTTTTATTTAAAAAGATAAAGATTTTAGCAATTGGAAATATATTTATATTATCAGTAAGAACATCTTTTATTTCAATTAAAATTTTGTCTAATATTCCATCTCCATTTATATCCAGAAGAATTTCTGGTTTTTCTTTATTAAAAAAAGAAATATTATCTTCTACTGCTTTATTTTTGGATTCAAATTGTAGATTTGGCTTCTGGAGAAATATGTTTCCTGAAATAAGGTCAAGAAAATTATCAGCATTAAAATCCTGAAAAGAGACTACATTCTTTACCGAAATTTTCGGTCGAAAAAGATAACCGAAATCAGAATCATTGTTTAAAAAAACCTCTGCTGGCCATTTTCTGCTTTCTAAAGAAGAGGTAATTAATTCACCATAATGTTTAATCTCAGTACCGACAAATTTACCTGAATCATCTAAGCTATATATATAAAACCGATTATTATGGAGTAAAAATATCTCATCTAAGCCATCATTATTGATATCAAATGCAAAATCAGATACAGCTGGCCCCAAACTGTAATTAGCTTTTTCTATTTTTCCTGGGAACAGGTAACCAGGGCTTTCCTTATAGTTACTTCCTTCCAAATAAAAATATTTAACCCCTTTCTCTGATAAACCCAAAATTTCAAGGCCCTGGTATCCTGGATTAATTTCTCCCACATCTATAAACTCACCTAGTTGTTTAATGTAAATCCGGTCATCCGGGATTTCCTGGAATCCGATTTTCGTTTGATAAAATATATAAATAAATCTCCCGGAGATAATTAAAATATCGTACAATCCATCTTTATTTAAATCAGCAATGATTCCGTCAGAAATTTCAGTATAGAAACTAATTTCTCCACGAACCCAGTCGAATGCAAAATTCGGATGGCTGATTCCGATTAAAAATAATATTAATATAAATAGTGTTTTTACTTTCAACTTTTATAATCTTTCCTCACGAAGATAAAAATACCAATACTAAAACAGCCAATTGCCCAGATCAAGGGAATCCCAATGCAATAGAAAATTTCTGGTTTCCAATTCACTTTGAATCCTTCTGTTATGCTCTTTACTATTTTAAAAGGAGTTTCGATATAAGATTGAAATAGATATGGGGATAAATTTAACCTCTCTCTAATGATATCTAAAAATATTATAGTACCGACACTGACTCCAATGGCATAAGCAACATTATTTGTAATCACAGAAATTAATAACCCATAACAGGAGAAGGCCAACAAAGGAAATAAGATTATAAGGAAACAATAAAAGATTTCTAAAAATATCTGAGATTTTGTGAATAGAATTAATCCCTTTTCAACAAAATCTCCATATCCAAAATGGATTCCTCCAAAAATTAAAGAAGTTATTACTATTGATAAAAGCAATAGAAAACTAAATATCATTCCAGCTATAATTTTTGAAAGAAATAATTCTAATCTTGAAACAGGATTGACCATCATCATCTGAAGAGTCCTGGAGGAAGCTTCTGATGAAATCAAGATTGAAGAGAATATCAAAATTAAAAGGACTCCCAAAAAATTGAGTGCAGTTTGAGTCGAAATTAATAAAAAGAAATATCCTGCTCCAGGTTGTACATTTTCCGGAAAGAAATAATCTGTCCCTATTCCCCAAAAAACAACTATCCCACAGCAACAGATAATGGAAAAATATGTGATTTTTTGTTTTATTATTTTATAAATCTCATTCTGTACTAATTTTACAATTCTTATTATCATTTTAACCTTTTAACTCAAGAAATAAATCCTGAAGAGTTCTTCTTACGGGAGTGATTTCAAAAATATCATATCCGTTTTCTATGAGAAGTCTAATCAATTCTGAAGAAGAATAATTTGAAAGAACTACTTTAATATAATCTGACCCAATCAAATCAATCTTTTTTATTCCATCAATATGCTTCAAAAAATGTAAAGCATTCTTCGTTGGCATCACTTTTATATTAAATGCATTTTCATTGGGCTTGATGAGCTCATTTACGGATTCACAAAATATCATCCTTCCCCTATCTATTAATAAAACTCGATCGCATATAGCTTCTATGTCATGAAGTAAGTTGCTTGAAATTACAACAGATATCTTTTCTCTTTTTGATAAAACACGCATTATGTCAAGAATATCTTTTGCTCCTTTTGGATCAAGACTATTTGTCGGATCATCTAATATCAAAATTTTTGTATATCCCAATAATGCATTTGCCAACCCCAGTCTTCTTTTCATTCCTGAGGAATATTCCTTTACTTTTCGTTTTGCTTGGTCCAATAACCCTACCTGTTTTAGAGACGAAATAATTTCGCTTTTTTTTACATTTTTAAGGCGAGTAAACAGTTTTAGATTTTCGTAGGCTGTGATGTGGTTATAAAATCCTGGAGTTTCTAACAATATCCCCAGATTATAAATAGACTTCACAAAACTCTTTTTTAATTTATTACCAAATATGGTAACATCACCAGAATCTGGCCTTACCAGCCCCGTT
>JAUVYC010000285.1 GCA_030603285.1 Spirochaetota bacterium | reverse complement strand
TGATTTGCCTTTTCAAAAATAATAAATAAAAGTAATAATACCGTCCGTAAGAAATACAGCTGTATTTCTTACGGACGGTATTATTACTTTTATTTATTATTTTTGAAAAGGCAAATCAATAAAGAAATGGATGTTCTTTTATGTATAGTGATATTTTAAAACTTGAAAATATATCCTTTGCATATGGAGATGAGATTGTTCTGGATGATATCTCCATGAGTTTCCAGCGAGGGAAACTTATCGCTATAACAGGCCCCGCCGGGGGTGGGAAAAGTACACTATTAAAAATTGCAGCAGGTCTTATATACCCGGATACCGGAAAAGTCTATATTAATAATACAGATATTCATAGCATCCCGAGAACTACACTTTTCCGGATGAGAAAAGAGTTTGCCTTTGTGTTTCAGGATGCAGCTCTTTTAAGCAACCTTACCGTTTATAACAATGTAGCACTACCGCTTCGGTATCAATATAATCCGCCGGAAAAAGAAATTAATAAAAGAGTAACAGAAATGTTAAAAATTTTCGATCTTGAGGATGAAAAAAATCTCCTGCCTGCCCAGTTGTCTATGGGCCAGAGAAAACTTGCAAGCTTTGCACGTGGGCTCATCATTGAACCAAAACTCATATTTTTTGATGAACCGGTAGCAGGCATAGACGCTATTGCCCGTGAGAAGATGATAAATAAAATTTTACCGATGCGTGATGACCCTGATGTTACTGTAATTGTAGTAAGCCATAATCTCGAATTTATAAAAAGCTCTGCAGACTATATTGCGTTGTTGTATAATAACCGATTATTTACTTATGGGAGAAGAGATACCATACTGAAGACGGAAGATCCGATAATAAAGAGAATACTGTCGATTATCATTGATGAAGAAGCAGCAATAGCAGAGGCGGTCTTAGGCGTACTCACAAGCCGGTAGTAAAAAAAGAATCTCTACAGGAAAAAAACATGTCTTTTAAGTTTAAACATTTAGAAAAAATTGTTGGTGTGTTTCTCACATTAGTAATTCTTATAATTGTCACTGTTATTATCTTCATCGGGAGAGAACAGAGATGGTTTGAAAAGCATTTTGAATATTCTACAAAGTTTTTAAGGGGTGAGGGCATATCTACAGGAATGCAGGTCGCCGTAAAGGGTATACAGATTGGAGAGGTAAAATCGGTATATTTAAACGAAGATAACTGGATAGAAGTATCCTTCTCTGTTTATGAGGAATATTATGAGCGCATACGAAAGGACAGCGTCGTAAAATTGAGGGCTCCCCTGATCGGGAGTAAAGTTCTGGAACTGATCCCCGGTGAGAAAGATATGCCGGCACTTGCAAGCGGATCATATATCTGGTCTATGGATACAGAGGAGGGAGCGAGAATAATGGCCGAAAAGAAAAAAATTGAAAAACCTGATGAAATTACAAGGATACTGAACAATGTAGAACTCCTTACCTATAATCTTTCAGCTACTGAAGGAAGCTTGAACCAGACACTGTATAAAGTCCAGGGATTCTTCGACCTCCTTACTTCAGAAGAGGGCAGCCTCTACCAGACACTTGCATCATTGGAAGAAATAACAAGGTCTATAGAAGAAAAAGAGGGAAGCATTGGAAAGTTCATGGACGATAATTACGAACTGTATAACAATGTCATTTCTCTTACTGAAAAGCTTAATACCATCATGGATGATTTCCAGATTCTCTCAAAGACTATATCGGACACATCCCCGGAAATTAAAGCAGCGATTGAAAGGAGCAACAGAGCAATGGATGAGGCAATCGGACTCATGAAGACCTTAAATGAAAACTTTTTTGTGAAAGGATTCTCTTCAAGGAAAGAACAGGAAGCGCTGCCAATAGAGAATATAGAACGGGAAGGAGGCTATTAATGAAAAAAATCACCCTCATTTTTCTCCTTTCTGTTTCCTCATTCGCAGCCTCCTGTGCATCTGATAAACCGGCATTTCTAATTAAAGAAAGCGCGAGGGATTATGAAAAACTTGCGCTTGAGCATTACAATCAGGCAGATTATCAAAATGCTATTCTATTCTTTAAAAAGGCACTCGCAGAAGACCGGAAGGTAAACAACGAACAGGGGATATCCTCCGACCTGCACAATATTGCCCGCTGTTATGTAAACTTCGGACTTTTTTCAAATGCTGAAAAAATAATAAAAGAAGCATTAGAAATAAATATACATCTGGAAAACAACACCGGAATCGGAGATAACTATTCACTTCTTGCATCGATAAAAATCAGAGAAAAAGATTATGATAAAGCTCTTGAGCTTTTAGGTAAAAGCCTTGAATTGTATAAGGCTGATAAAAATAACCAGGGAATAGCAAACTCAATGAATAACATCAGTACGATTCATATAAAAATTGGAAATTATGAAGAAGCCCTGGACAATATCGAGTCTTCAATAACTATACATAAAAAGATAAAAAACCATGCCGGGCTTGCTGCAGCCTATAATAATCTTGGATACCTGCTTGAGCTCCAAAAAAATGAAGATGATGCCCTGGATTATTACCTGCTGGCCCTTGAGGAGGATAAGTATATTGAAAACAGTATAGGGATATCGAGTGACCTCCATAATATTGCAGGTTTTTATAAAAAAACCGGTGATTTTGAAAAAGCTCTCTTCTACTATAAAAGAGCCCTTGAAGTAAACAGGGAGCTTGCTCTTCTTGACCGTCAAAAAAAAGACCTTCAGAATATGATTGATATTCTTGGATCAATGGGCAGGAGTGAAGAAAAAGATGCCTATGAAAATGCTTTAAAAGAGCTTGAAGGGGCAGAATAAACAAATGCACTATTTCCAATACATAGGGTCAAGATACCTCATGAGCATTTTTACTACAAACCATAAATGAAAGCAGGCATTTGCTTACCTGTACATCATTTGACAATTGTTTTCGTTATTGGCTACGAATTCTGGCCAGAAGCTCTTGAGGCTTCAATTCGACATGCCATCTCAGTTATCCGGAAGATGTTAAGGGAGCAGGGGATAGATAGACTTATCTCAGTACCTTAATACTGATTTTCTTGCACAATAGGCACAAACTTTAGTTTGCAAGAAAATATCTTTATAATCGTGAATGCGGCTTGTCCGCATTAGGTGATCCCCATAATGATCATATGCGGGGTTTTATTAGATTCAGCAAGGTTTAAACTTTAGTAAAAGGTTTCTTTTATTAATGGAAAAAAAGAGCTTTAAGTTTATTAAGGTTATTTATGATCCTCTTAACTTTTATAACGATGAA
>JAUVYC010000014.1 GCA_030603285.1 Spirochaetota bacterium | reverse complement strand
GAATTTCATGATTGACCTTCCCTGCGAATACCATCTTGACTACTTCAAGTGTTTCTTCATTAGTAACCCTTCGACCCTCGACGATTTTTGGTGATATACCGAGCTTTTTAGAAAGTTCTGTTGCCTGCGGACCGCCCCCATGAATGAGGATTATCTTAATTCCTATCTGGTAGAGAAAAGATATATCCTGTGCAATACCATCCAGTATATTATTATCCTGGATAAGTTCACCGCCCAGTTTTACCACAAAGATTTTGTTTTTATATCTTTTTATATAAGGAAGAGCCTTTTTAATAATACCGATATTTTCCATATTTTGCCTTTTTTTATTAAAATATCAACTCCTGAATATTTTTTTAAATCTCTTTTCTACACGTTGGATTATTCGGTGTGTTAATTATTATTGCCTTTGCCCTCTCATTAAAGGCCTTTTTAAGCTTTGAGATGTCATACTCCCAGTCAGGCGGATAAAGGGTAACATACCTCGGCTTTGCTTGCAATAGCTTCTCTTAAATGTGGTTCCCCGAAAGTCAGATACTGATTATGGTTGTTAAAAATCGCCTGGGCAGCCGCCCTTTTAATCTCGGCCAGTGCCTCAAAATCAGGCATCCCCTGCGATAAATTATATCCCCCCATAGAGTTACATATTCGGGTCATTTCACGTATAACCGATTCTGTGAACTTTTCGGTTATATAGGACCTTAATACTGATTTTCTTGCCCAATAGGCACAAACTTTAGTTTGCAAGGAAATATCTTTAAATCTTGAATGTGGCTTGTCCACATCAGGATAATTCTTTCATAATTTGGCAGCACCTTCTTCTTTTAAAAATTTCCCGGAAGCGGCAGTTTGCAATTACAATAAAGTAAAAACATTTTTCTTATATAAATTTCTACGGTTACTGGTATGATGTCAAGGGAATTGTGATAGTTTCTCATTAGCCGAACTTGCTGCTTTGCAGCACCCGGATACTTATAAAAATACGTTGTTAATCTTGTTGAATATAGATCTTTTTTCGGGGCGTGAAATATAATAATTCCTGTCACTTAATCGGCTCAAAAAATGACCTTTTTTAAGCAATGCCTAAATTAAAGGAAGCATTATATTATATATTTTTGTTATTTTAGTTAATTTAATGGGTGTGCTTGACAATTTAAGACTAATGGTTTATAATATGTTAAAAAATTAAAAGGAGGTATTATTATGAGAAACGGATGGTTAATGAAAATAGCAAGTCTGCTGTTTATTTTTGGGGCTCTCCTGGCCCTGAGTGGTGGTACACCAACAACCGAGGTAGTCCCTGAAAAAATAGTGGTTGGCCACTCCGTATGCCTTTCAGGAAAGTATGCCAAAGCAGGAGAACAGGCCTATGGAGGCATAATAGCAATTATCAATTGGGTTAATGATGTCTCCGGTGGTGTTAAGGTAGCTGGGAAAAAACTTCCACTGGAATACACCTATTATGATTGTGAATCCAGAAAGGAGGCTGTGACCAGCCTGTTAGAACGGCTAATCACCGCTGATAAAGCAGACTTTGTCATGGCCCCCTATAGCTCGGGACTCACCCTGGCTGGAGCACCTGTGGCGGAAAAATACAGTGTGATTTATATGGATCATGGTGGGGCGAGCGATCGGATCTTTCAGCAGGGTTACAATTACATAGTCCAGACAATCGGTCCGGCTACCCTGTATCATGCAGGGACCCTGAAAATGATTCAAAATGTTGATCCCACAGCCAAAACGGTTGCCCTGGCTTATGAGGATTCTGAGTTCGCCAGGATGACTCTGAAAGGAGCAAAAGAGTATGCCGAGGAGCTTGGTTTTGAAATTGTTTTTGAGAGAACCTATCCCGCGGGTGTAACAGACTTAACTCCTCTACTTTCCGACTTGAAGGCTTCTAATCCGGATATAGTACTCGGAGGCGGGCACTACGAAGACGGAATGCTCTTTAATCGGCAGATGGCAGATCTGGATATAAATGTTAAAGCCCTTTCACTAATCGCTAGTGCCACACTGCCTACTTTTGGCGAAGCTTTAGGCAATCTAGCAGAGGGAGTAATGGGTCCTTCGCACTGGGAATACGGCGTTACATATTCCACTAAAGGAGCTAAAAAGGTTGGCTTAGACTGGATTGGTCCCAGTCAAGATGAATTTGTGGAGCTGTTTAAGGAGGCTCTAGGGAAGGAAGTAGTGCCGGACTATCACGCTGCTGAGGCTGGAGCCGCTATTTTATCGCTGGTATTAGCCATTGAAATGGCCGATAGCCTTGATTCTGACGAAGTCAGAGCTGCTCTTGGAGAACTGGAGTTCATGTCGTTTTATGGAAGCTGGGATGTTGATGATACGGGACTTCAGGTTGGGCATTCGATGGTGGATATGCAGTGGCAAGGTGGCGAAAGGGTCATTGTTTGGCCTACTGAAGCCAGGATAGGAGAAGTCTGGTTCCCCAAGCCTGATTTCTAAGAGCCGTCCCTGCTTCTTTGCAGCACCCGGGGACATATGAAAATAAGCTTTTAATCTCATCGAATCTGGGATATCCGGCTGGCACCGCCAGGCTAATTTATTACAGTAAGATTCTCCTATTCTATCTATCTTTTTATAAATTGTATTTTAATATAAGATAGCTGGAGTATAAAAAACCGTTCTTGAATAAAGTTAGTGCAGTTTTCGATATTTACAGGTATTTGTGAGAAATGCGGGTTAGGGGTTCCTCATAACCAGGATGAGGAGCGTACGTAAATTGTGTTCGATCCATTAGTACCTTAATACCAATCTTCTTGCTTTTTAGGCAAGAAAATTATTTTAATCAAGAATGCGGCTTGTCCGCATTAGGGGTGCAGGCTCTGTTGAAACCTCTTCTCCTGAATCTTTAGCAGCAATAGCAGTTAACAGTGGGGAGGAGGTTTTTCTAAAATGTTAAAGCGTTTCTGGTTACTAAGCAAGCTAAGGTGGTAAGCCATGATCTTGGAGTTGTTGGCAGGAAATTTAATTCATGGGCTTCTGTTAGGATGTGTCTATGGTTTGTCCACCATGGGTTTGAGCCTGATATTTGGGGTCTTGAAAGTGATAAATGTTGGGCACGGACCTTTTATCATGGTGGGTGCCTTTGTCACATTAGCCATGGTAACAATCTTTGGTACAGCCCCACCGGTAGCGATTCCTGCGGCGCTGGTTGTAGGTATGGCGCTGGGATTTGCCTTTTTTTACACAGTGATGCGGAGATTAATTAAAGCCCCCGAGTTTACCACACTCTTAGTCACCTTTGCTATAGGCATTCTCTTGCAGGAAGTTGTTAAGTTTACTTTCGGTGCCGAGTACAGAGGTTATAATTGGGAGGTGGGTAAGATAATCTTGACTATAACCACTATACCCATGACCAAAGTCTATGCTTCTATCGGCAGTATAATTATAGCTTTGCTTCTTTACCTGTGGTTTAACAAAACAAGGATAGGAACTGCAGTGAGAGCTGTGGTTGAGGACAGCGAAGGAGCGAGGGTATGTGGGGTTAACGTAGATCGGATCTATGCTCTGAGCTTTGCAATTGCGATCGGCTTGACCGTAATGAGCGGTGTCTTTCTTACTATGTTTATTCCGGTGGGCATTAATCCTTACATGGGCGGAGTCTACACCCTGAAGGCTTTCGTCATAGCCGTGCTGGGTGGTCTCACCTCTCCCTATGGTGCTTTTTTCGCCGGGTTGATATTTGGTCTCATAGAGAACGGTGCTTACGTTTTATTTGCTCAGATACCAGGGGTAGCGCCTTTCTCATTGACTGTATCTTTGGCCTTCTGGATGCTATTTCTGCTTCTTCTTATCAAACCTACTGGACTTTTGGGGGCTAAGTGAAAATCAATATAGCTAAGTATTATCCCTTGATTCCTGTCTATGCGGTATACCTCACCATGTTCTTAGTTGGCTTCTTTGTACCGGGGTTGTGGCAGTTAGTAGCACTGCTTGCCTTTTATTGTGCATTGGGGCAGTCCTGGAACATATTTATGGGGATGACGGGTTATGTGGATTTTGGCTACGTAACCTTTATAGCTTTGGGCACCTATGGAATGGCATTGGGGATAACGTACTTCTCCCAATTTCCGGGGCTTGGCATAGCCATCATATTCATCGGACTCCTTCTTGCGCTGTTCCTGTCTACTTTGTCGGCAATTCTTGAAGCGGGTATCGCCTTAAGGCTCAGAGGGGCCTATTTTGCCATTGCCTGCATAGGTATAAATGAGGGACTCAGACATCTTATAGAGGGGGCGAAGATATGGGGCGGTTCTGAAGGCATGTTATACTGGAAAGAACTGACCGAAGTTTTTGGAACTGAAACGGCCATCCAATTGACCACTTTGTGGGCCGATATTGCGGTGTTTATTATAGCTGCTATGGCTGCTTTTATAAATGTGTATTACATGAGGAGCAAAATTGGCTATGCTCTAACTGCGATAAGGGAAGATGAGGACGCAGCCAAGGTCATGGGGATCGATACAACGAAGTACAAGACAATCGCTTTTCTAACCAGCGGCTGGCTCGGAGCTTTGGTGGGAGCTATGGCCTGGGGGTTAAAGTTGACCCATGTATTCCCGGCCGATGTATTCGTAATACATTACACAGTGGAGTGTATAGTAATAGTTGTGCTTGGCGGCATCGGCACTCTCCTCGGTCCCCTGGTCGGAGGCCTCATCTACGGGCTATCCAAGTATTGGCTTGCTATTATTTTACCCGGATTTCAACTGCTCATTTTCGCACCCATCATCATTTGCATTATTATCGCATTTCCCGAAGGTGTCATTGGAGTAGTAAAGCGAAGAGTAAAAGGCACAAGGCTGGAGAGATATATCATTTAGGAGAAGGTCGTGGCATTATTGAGACTGGAGAATATAACTAAAAGGTTTGGCGGTCTTGTAGCCGTAAATGACGTGAGTTTGGAAATCGAAGCTGGAGAGTCAATCGGCATAGTAGGCCCTAACGGCAGTGGGAAAACAACTCTGTACAATGTCATCAGCGGTGTTTACCCACCGGAACAAGGGAGAATTTTCTTTGAGGGCAAAGACATCACCAATCTACCGGCACACAGGAGAGCCCCCATGGGGATAGGCAGGACTTTTCAGATTCCAAGGCCTTTTAGTTCGGCCAGTGTAAGAGAGAACGTTGCTGTAGGAGCCATGTTTGGCACCCTAAGTGGGAAAGTTAGTGTGGATGAATGTTCAGAGATAGCTGAACATTATATTGAACTTGTTGGTTTGCAGGCCCATAAAGATAAGGACTCGGGCACGCTGACTCCGGTAGAAAAAAAGTTAATGGAAATTGCCCGTGCCCTGGCAATGAAGCCCAAGCTTCTCCTTATGGATGAAGCTATGGCTGGAATGCATCCAAGGGATATCGATGACATGGTTAAATTTTTGAAGAAGATCAAGGAAGATGAGGACATAACGATTGTTTCCATGGTGGAACATATTATGCGTGCCGTGGCCGGGTTTGCTGAGAGGGTGATGGTAATGTACCGAGGAGCAAAATTGATTGATGCGCCTACTGCTAAAGCTTTAAGCGACCCCAGAGTTATAGATGTATACCTGGGACGTCCGACAGGGGAGGGAGAGGATGCTGAAGGTTGAGAACCTTGAATCCGGATACGGATCAATGCAGGTGTTGTGGCAACTGCACTTAGAGGTAAACAAGGGGTCGATAACCTCTTTACTGGGATCAAATGGAGTAGGGAAAACGACAACTTTATGTACTATCCTGGGGTCGGTAGAACTCTGGGGTGGAAAAATTACCTATGAAGAGACAGATATTACCCACCTGCCAACTCACAAAAAGGTAGACCTGGGTATTGTTTTGGTTCCTGAGGGAAGGCATTTATTCGTTAATATGACTACCCACGAAAATTTAACCATGGGGGCTTATCCTAAAGAGGCTGTCAAACATATGGCTGAGTCCTTTGAGCTTGTATATTCTCTATTCCCTATACTGAAAGAAAGGGCTAAGCAAAGGGCTGGATCGTTGAGTGGTGGAGAACAGCAGATGCTGACCATAGCCAGGGCATTGATGACAAAACCGAAATTGATCATGTTTGATGAGCCGAGCCAGGGCCTGGCTCCAAAGCTTGTCGGTGAGGTTTTTGATGCTATTAAAAAAATGAGATCTGAGATAGGCTTAACCATACTCCTTGTGGAACAAAACGTCGAAGCCTCCCTGAACCTCTCAGACTACGTTTATATTATGCATGAAGGCAGGATAAAGGCGGAAGGGAGTGCTGAGGAAATAAAGGGGTCACGTGATATAAAAGAGGCCTATCTCGGAATCTGAATGTAAAAACTTGAAAAGATCCCTAATGTGGACAAGCCACATTCTCGATTATAAAAATATTTTCTTGCAAACTAAAGTTTGTGCCTAAAAGGCAAGAAAATCGGTATTAAGGTACTAAGAAATTATTGACCATTTAAGTATATCTATCATTCCTGCAAGAACAGCCTTCCCTTTATAATCGGGAAGTAATATCGGTGCTCTATTTTTACCGTGAACACCACCAGAAACCTCACCATATCGATTCCAAATCTTTTAAACATTCTCACCATTCCGGGAAAATACTTTTGGGTAGTTCCCTTCCCATTAATAATATCTATGAGAGGAGTATCCAGCTATACTCCTTTCATACCTGATGGAGTTGTTACCGTTCCTATGTGGAACGGTAGCTACAATTGATCCTTTTACAGAGACCATTATTGTATATATTCATGGCCAAAAGGAAGCTGCCTTTTATAACTTTAGTGATGAGTTTAAAATTATCGAAGAAAGAGGATGAAATCATTTGAATGTTGTGGAAATTTCTTCTGTGAAATTATTATTGACTTTCTGTAATCTAAAAATTACAATTACATACAGATGTTAAAATTACTTATTGATAAGGTACTAAAAACGACCATTTTTTGAGCCGATTATATCTTTCCCCATTCTCGTCTCTTACTTTTTCTCAGAATACACTCTTTACTTCATCTTGTCAAGAAAAACCAAAGAAAGTAAATAATTTTACCCGAACAGAAAGTATTTACATAAAAGCAAGGACACAGATAGCCTTTGGAAGTTACCAATGGATATTAATTTATTTATTTAGGAAGGGGTTGTTCAAGTTTTACATCCTCAGCAGCATTAGACTTATAACCTAATTTTGACAGACTCTCATCTTTATTTGCCTTCCCCTTCGTCCTGCTGGAATAAAGCCCATAGTACAAGCAATCCGAAGGATTGCCGGGATGCTTGTGCTTAGGCGGGACATGCTGTGTGAGCTCGACGATACAATCGTACGATAAAATCAGATGCCTTTAACAATTTAAAAGGCTGAAAAAATTGGTACGATCGTGGCTGTCGAAAACGAGTATGAAGAGGAGCCTGAGATTCTCTTATCCATCATTAGAAGTATCAGATCGACCCGGCTAAAAAGTCTTATATTATTATTAAGCATTAAGAGCTAAAGGGATGCCAGGAAGTAGTTTCATCTAATGTGCATCTGTTGGCATGGGATTTGATATAAAATCAGTATTGAAGATTTGGTGGAGGAATAATCCGCTTTTCTATTTTCCGATATTCAAAAAATCAAAAGGTTTCCCCTCAATATTATAGACCATCATTTGGAAATTTTTCGCATCTATTTTACTAATACAGTAATGATACATTATGGCTGATTCAGCCGTAAAGTAGCTTCTATTCTCTATTAAACTGTCATGTTCTGCGCCCCCGCCGCCTGTGACTATGTAAACGACAGCTTTATCTCTATATCGGTACCTCTCTACATTATTGTTCAGCAACGGGTAGGTTCGTTCGTAATTATGAACGTGCCCGCTGAAAACCACATCCACATTATACCTTTCGAAGAGTGGACATAAAACTCTCAGTTTCTTATCCTCAGTTCCTTCCTCAGTGTAGCCGGGATAAGAGGAATATGGCGGATGATGGAAGAAAACAAATTTCCAGACAGCACTTGTAGACTTTAGATCTTCCTCCAGCCATTCATACTGCTCAGTGTCGGGTTTATCCAGCCATTGATTACTGTCAATTATTGTAAAATGGGCATTTCCATAATCAAAGGAGTAATAATTTTCAGGCTCTGGGAAGGAAACAAAATCATAGTACCAGGGAGCATCTTGCTCATGATTCCCAATGGCAATATAAAAAGGTGTATTCCTAAAGAGTTCCTGGGCCGGCTCAAAGAACTCCCTTCCCCATCCCTCATAGAATAGGCCAAACTCTACTACATCACCTGTATTCAGAACTATATCAGGCTTTTTCTCGGCAATGCCCTTTGCTATCTTTTCGTGAACTTCCGGGTAGGTTCTGTTATCGCCATAAACTGCAAAGGTAAATGGGCTGTCTTCTCTAACCGCGGTTTTGAATGTAGAGTCTTTGCTGGTAATCACTGGCTCCATTTTCTCTTCCTTCTCATCGGGTATCCGGGAAATGACCTGATAGTGATAGATTGTTTCCACCTCCAGCCCGGAAATAGTAATTTCGTGAATCCTCTTCAATTTTTCACAAACAACTTTCTCGCTGTAAGTTATTTCATTTCCATAATCGATCTGTGAAGTCGATTCCAGGTCTGTCTCCCACATAATCGTTATCGCTGTCCTTTGTACATTCTGAAGATAAGGCCCTTTTATTATACGAATTGGCTGAACTTTTTCTTCAGGAGGCGTCTCATCTTGCACTATAGTAATACTTGTGCATTGCACGAGAAGCAGACATAGGGCAAATACAGGTAAAATAATTATATTTCTTTTTAACATCTTTTTTTCTCTTGAGTGCCTGGAAAATTTCAGCATTAGTTTTGAGCGTGGCTAATTTCGGCCGACTGCAAATAAAACAATTTCACTGACTTCATAGCATTATGTCTTCTATCTCTAAGCTGCCGTTGGTATATTGGAGAATGGAATACTGGATAAGCCAGCATATAGTCTTTCATGCTCTGAGGTCATGTAGTAGTCCCAATATTCGTCTCAATTAATTGATAGGAGTTTTTATAATTCGAGATTCGCCAAAATACGCAAAAATAGCTTCGAAAGGCCCCCGATTTGCCTATAAAATACTTCCGAATGCTTTTTCAGACGAAAAAAGTCAGCCTTCTCGTAAACATACTACCCGGAACAGGACATTCCGTCAAGAATAAAGTAAATGTAACGTTTCCAGAGCGTTTCCGAAAAAAGGTACGGGCATACCTCACCCCTGGTATTTATTCTTCCATCGAGGTGTAAGGAAATGAGGCTCAGGAGGCTTTTGTGACTTCCTTATCAAAGGGGGTGTATGCACCCACCGGGGTGTGTACACCCACCGGGTGGAGCCTTGTTCCGTTTCAGGCATTCAAGTATTTTTCGCACCTCAAGTGGGTGTATACACCCAGCCGGTTCAGTGATAACCACAATTACCTTCATGGCCTGTCCCCAAAGCTTGTCGGTGAGGTTTTTGATACTATTAAGAAAATGAGAGCTGAGATAGGCTTAACCATACTCCATCTTTTAAACATTCTCACCATTCCGAGAAAACACTTTTGGGTAGTTCCTTTCCCATTAAGAATATCGATGAGAGGACATCTTAAGGCACAGAGTCCACACTGAATAAAATATATTTCAATTTATCTCTTCGATAAACTCCTTGATCTGGCTATAGGTAAACACAGGGCCATCTTTACATACGTATATATTCCCAACATTACAGCGACCGCATTGCCCAATACCACACTTCATCTTCATTTCCAGGGTTGTTAAAATTTGTTCCGGAGCGAAACCGAGTTTATCAAGCGTTAGTAAAACAAACTTGATCATAATAGGAGGTCCACAGGTAATCACGATACTATTCGTTCCGGAAGGCGATACTTCTTCAAGAACAGAAGGGACAAAGCCAATTCTGCCTTTCCAATCTGCTGTTTCGCCACCCGGATCCACGGTTAATACAGTTTTAATATCTGCCCTCTTCTGCCATTCCTCCAGCTCATCTTTATATACCAGATCCTGAACACTGAGGGCACCATAAATAATGGTTATTTTTTTAAAATTTTCTCTCCCGGATAGAACCTGGCGTATCAATGATCTTAGCGGGGCAAGGCCTATTCCCCCTCCCACAAATATGACATCTTTGTCCTTCATATCTTCAATCGGAAAGCAATTACCATAGGGCCCTCGAATACCAACCATATTATCAACTTCAAGCATATGGATCGCTTCGGTTACTTTTCCAACTTTTTTCACGCTGCATTCAATATAACCTTTATCGTCCGGAGCTGAGGCTATACAGAAGGTTGACTCTCCAACTGCCGGTACGGAAAATTCAACAAACTGCCCGGCTGAAAAAGAAAAATCATCCCTGAAACCGTCATATTCAAACACAAGCCTGTAAGTTTTTACATCTCGTGTCTCTATCTTTATGTCGATTATTTTAGCCGGTACAGGCACATATACATTTCTCATGGAGCAAAGATCCTTCCAAAGATCCTTCAACTATTATTTACTATTTCGACAATGTCCATTTTTACAGGGCAGTATGTTGTGCACCTCCCGCAGCCCACACAGGCAATTTCGCCGAAGTTTTCTTTGTAATATTGAAATTTATGATATATGCGCTGGCGATATTTTTTATATTTCTGTTTGCGATGATCCTCTCCGGCAGCCATTTTTGTAAATGTATCAGAACTACAGGTATCCCAGCATCTGATCCGGAAATATCCTTCGTCAATAATATCAAAACAGTGGCATGCCGGACAGAGGTAGGTACATATACCGCATTTAATACATGCCTGTGACACACCCTTCCAGTAATCTGAATCAAACTTTTCAAAAAAGTCTGAAGGGATGTTTATCTTTCTCTTTATGGCTTCTTCAGCTTTCTGTTTAAGAGCTTCCGTCAGAGACAATTCTTCTCTTTCAGGTCTGGTCCCTTGTTCTGCTATTATATCCTTTCCTTTATCCGTGAGTATATGTAATAAAAATTTATCTTTTCTAACGGGACTGATTGAGACATCCATTCCTTTAGTCGCAAACGGTCCTCCACCAAGCGAGATGCAAAAACAACGGTCAGCAGGCTCCAGGCAACTCAGGCCAATAATCGTCGTTGTTTCTCTCCGGGCAGTATAGGAGGTGTCTTTATAATCACCGATAAATAATTTATCGAGGAGGTTCAGAGCCCGCGTATCACAAGATTTCGCAAACAGGATAATCCTTTTTTTCTTCGTGTCAGGCTCAAATGCTTTAATTCTATCTTGCCTTAATTCATAGAGAACCTGACTGGGCGGAAAAAAGAAATCTTTAATATTATTGACCGGATTAACAAAGTCCCACACAACTTCATCCATGGACTTCACAGGCCTGAAATAGAGTTTGCCATCTAACTGTGACGGCCCCACAATTTCGTAATCCTTAAATAAAGACTTAATATTATCAATCAATTCATGTTTATTTAAAATCAACATATCCATTTATGCTGTTCCTGTTTATTGTTTGTGCCACAGACACAGGCGCGGTACACGCAAAACTTTAAATAATAAAATCCTCACTGTCATTCTCCCTGTACCGGGTCAGAGGAGATTTCTGTTCCTGATCTTTCCCCGATTCAAAATCAAAACGTTCTTTCACCACTTTTATTATCTTTCTATTGATTTTCCTCAAAGGCATTCCTATCGGACAGACCCTTTCACATTCACCACAATCGACGCATCTGCCTGTCAGATGATAGGCCCTCACAATATGAAACAATCTATTCCCTACTACAGACGCTGAAGGAAGTACCCACTGGGGATTATGCTGATCCATAATGCACTCTTTACAGTAACAGAGGGGACAAATGTTACGGCAGGCATAACATCTCAGGCATCGCTCAAAAAAGTTGTCCCAGAATTTTTTCCGATCCGGTAGATCCATTGAATCAATTTCATCTATATCAGAAAAATCCTTTTCCTTCTCTTTTTTCTTTACCTCTTCGCCAATGATCACATCACAAAAATCTTTATCCGGGTATACAACGTCACAGGCTTCACATTTTGCAAGCACATTACCATCGGAATCCATGAGACCTTTACATGTAACTCCAATGACTTTAATTTTATCTCTATTCACCTGTGACTCTGAAAGGAGAACTTTGAGTGATTTCTGATCACAGCCCTTGATAATAATTCCGATAGAACCATTATTTTGCTCTATGAAATCCCTGTCCGAGAGATATCGGATGAGGTTATAGTAGCATTGATCGTTCCATACAAGTTTCTCCACATCATCCGGGTCCTTGATAAAAACAGGTGTAACATCACCAGGGCCATTTATCCCGTAGCCGATAATAAGACTTACAGACCCATCAGTCAGCAAGTCCTTTGCTGTTGTCTTTATCTTTTTGATAATCATTTAAGCTTATTTTTGTCTTTTAATTTTAACCGGCTGTTTTTACTTCCTCTTCGCAGGCATCTCTCACATCCTCCACCACTTTTTTAACCACATCAGCCCATTTGGCCCCTTCGGAGGCGGATACCCATGACATGTGAAACCTCCGTTTATCAATACCAAAATACTCGAGCAGATTTTTTAAAATCAGCATTCTACGCCGTACATAATAGTTCCCTTCCTGATAATGGCAATCACCCGGATGACATCCTGAGACAAGAACACCGTCAGCGCCCTCCTGTAAACACTTGAGCACCAGTAAAGGATTCATCCTGCCGGAACATGGAACTCTGATAATGCGAATATCGGCAGGATACTGAAGGCGGCTGGTGCCGGCCAGATCAGCTCCGGCATACGAGCACCAGTTGCATAAAAAACCGATAATTTTTAATTTCTTTTTCACTTTTTCACCACTATCAAAGTGAGACCGGCTCATTCATATATTATAAAAACAATTCTTGAAATTCCTGTATGAGCTGCTTATTTGTAAATCCGCTCAGGTCCACAGCTCCGCTCAAACAGGTCGCAGCACAACTCCCGCACCCTTTACACATGAGAGTATTCACCGCAGCAATATTTTTTTCTTTATCAATTTCAATTGCATTGTATGCACATACATCAACGCAGAATCCGCATCCGGTGCATCTCACTTCGTTGATAACGGCTGTATGGGCTTCTGACCTGATTTTATCTTTTGTGATGATTGTCAGAGCACGGCTGGCTGCAGCGATGGCCTGTGATACGGATTCATTTATGTATTTTGGTCCATGAGCCAACCCGGAAACAAATATCCCGGCAGTAGCAAAATCAACCGGTCTTAATTTAACATGGGCTTCATGGAAAAATCCATCTTCATTGAGTGGCACTTTAAGCATCCTGGCGAGTTGATCATTCGTTTCAAGCGGATCGATACCGACACTCAGGACAATGAGTTGGGCGCGTAACTTTATATACCTGCGAAGTATTTCATCATAAACCGTTATGATAAATTCACCATTTTCCTCTTTTTGAATCACAGGTTTATTTTCTATATCATATCGAAAAAACAGTGCACCTGTTTTACGTGCCTGAGTATAATAGGGCTCGAGCATTCCATACGTTCTGATATCCCTGTAAAGGACATAAACATCTTTATCCGGATAATCATTTTTAAGCTGCAGAATATTCTTTACCATTTCACCGCAACATACACGGCTGCAATAATTCTTATCGGACTCTCGTGAATCCACACACTGTATCATAGCAACAGTATGGGCGTATTTCAGCATGGGATTTTTGTTCAAAAGCATAGTCTCGAATTCCCTCTGGGTGACAACGTAGGATTCATCTCTGTACCCGTAACTTTCCGTTTCATGTTCACGCCCACCGGTTGCTACTATAACAGCACCGTGTTCTATGTTTCTCTCTTCCTTACCTGAAGTTAAATTCGTCGTAAAATTACCGACATAACCCTTTATCTCTCTTATTTCTGTATTGAGGCAAACATCAATCAGTGGATGTTCCTGTACTCTTTCTCTGATCTTTCCCAGCAGCCATGAAATATTCTTTTCTTCCAGTGTATAATTTATCTTCAATAGATTTCCGCCAAGCTCAGTGTCTTTCTCAACCAGAAACGCCCGGAATCCATTATCGGCTATAAATAAGGCCGACATCATCCCGGCTATGCCGCCTCCGATCACGAGACATGCCTTATTCACTTCAGAATCCAATTCATGGAGAGGCTGCAGGTATCTGGATCTCCCGACAGCCATACAAACAAGGTCTTTTGCCTTTTCTGTGGCCTCTTCATGGTTATCCTGATGAACCCATGAGCACTGATCTCTGATATTCGTCATCTGCATGAGGTATTTATTCAGGCCGGCTTCTTCAAGGGCGCTTTTGAAAAGCGTTTCGTGTGTGCGGGGTGAACAGGAGGCCATAATAAATCTTGTCAAATCATGTTCTTTAATTTTATCTATTATGTATTTGATGGAATCCCGGGAACAGGCATATATTAGCTCATCCGCAAATACAACATTGCGGAAAGAGCCTGCAAACTTTACAACTTCAGGCACATCGACAACAGAACCAATATTGACACCGCAGTGACAGACTACCACACCTATTTTAAGATATTTTTCTTCAATAGCTATCTCAGCAGGTTTTTCTTTTATTATCTCTGAGCTTATTTCAGGACTTAAAAGACCCCGGGCTGCCATCGAAGCGGCAGCACTTGCAGACATAACTGTCTCAGGAATATCCATTGGACCCATTAATGTCCCGCATACATAAATCCCATCAACGTTTGTTATTCCCGGTTCAAATGCATCACACGGGCAGAAACCATATTCACTCAGTTTAACCCCTAATTCGGTCATTAATTCTTTTATTTGATCAGGAATTCTTATACCAACCGACAGCACAACAAGCTCGAACTCTTTTGTGTTTATCCGACCATCGGGAGTAATATATTTAATGGCGAGATTTTTTGTTTTCGGCTTCTCGATTATCTCTGAAATTCTTGATTTTATGTATTTAACATTATATTCCGATTGAGCCCTGTCCACGAACTTATCAAAATCTTTTCCAAAGGCTCTTATGTCTATGTAGAAGATTGTGGAGCAGGCATTCTGATCATGTTCCCTGGTGATAATGGCATCCTTTGTTGCCTGCATGCAGCAATAGGAAGAACAGTATGCATAATTTCCCGAAGAAATATCACGCGATCCAACACACTGAATAAAGGCAATGCTCCCAGGCGCAGTTTTATCAGATGGTCTTATTATGTGCCCTCCTGTTGGACCGGAGGCGCTCAGTATTCGCTCGTATTCGATACTTGTTACGACGTTATCATAAATTCCAAAACCATATTCAGGTCGAATCCGTGGTGTATATTCTTCAGCGCCAGCAGCGACGATTATGGCATCAAAATCAATCGTTTCAATTGTATCTTTTTGTTCATAATCAATTGCACCGGCCGTACATACCTTCTGACAAATACCGCATTTGCCTTTGGAAAAATAGAGACAATGTTTTTTATCTATCTTATAAACAGCCGGTACAGCCTGAGCATAAGGGATACTGATACATTTTGTTGTCGTTATTTCTTTATTGAACAGATCGGGAATTTTAACAGGACATTTTTCAGAGCAAAGGCCACAGGCCGTACATTTCTCTTCATTAACAAATCGTGCCTTTTTTCTTATACGTGCCTGAAAGCCATTTTCTTTTTTGTCCACTTTGTCAAGGGTTGAATAGGAAAATATGTCGACATTTGGATGAGAAGCCAGTTCGTATAGTTTTGGCGAGAGGATACAGGTTGAACAATCGTTTGTAGGAAATGTTTTATCGAGTTGTGCCATGCGGCCCCCTATACTGGGCTTTGCTTCAACAAGGGTGACCTTAATTCCCATTTGGGCTAAATCAAGCCCAGCCTGAACCCCGCCTATTCCTCCTCCTATAACAAGTATCCGTTTATTCATAATTTCAACCTCAATATACAGGAAAACACAGAACGATAGTGTAATCTCTTAACTATCAGGATGCAATGATTTACGGTTGAATTTTGTCCGAAAGGGAAATTATCTCCCTTATATCTTTTTCTGTAATAGATTCACGTTTCTCAATAAATCGCTTTAATATCTTTCGCCTTATATCCTGTGTGACCTTCTCTATTTCTTTCATAGCATCTACAAATTCCGATTTGACATACCCCTGTTCAAGAGCCATTTGTCTTAAGACACGCATGATCTCAGGATATTTGACATCCTGGGGACATCTTACCTGGCACCTGTAACAGGTCATGCAGTACCATATCTCATCCGAACTAAGAACCTCATCTTTTAATCCCAGTAAAATCTTATGAATGACCCTGCGAGGGCTGTAATTCGATTCTGCCTCACTGACCGGGCATGAAAGTGTACATGTACCGCACGCAAAACACCTCTTAATATTTTCACCGCCTGGATATCTGGCCACCTCATTTTTAAATTTTGGACCTCTCATTGGCTTTATTACCGTAAACATGCCTATTCCTTTACATCCTCAATTTCCTTAAGCTCGTCTTCTTTGAATGTGGCCACAGGGAGCTCGTCATCAAGACTTCTACCGGGTTCATAATCGAAGAGCGCCTGTGCTTTCCTGCCGAATACATTATAAATCCTTCCAAGAGGTATATCCATAGGACAGGCCTGTTCACACAGGCCGCAGGAAACACAGGAAAATGCCATATGATTAATTTTTGTCAGATGATACAGCACGGTATCAACCGGCATTTTAATCTGTCCTTTTTTTGTTGCACGCCTCAGGTATCTATCTGAGGAGTAACCCATCTTTTCAGGTTTTAACAGACACTCTTTACAATAACATAACGGACAAACTTCACGGCAGTTATAACATCGAATACAACGCTGCATAAACCCCAGAAAGTCGTCAATTTCATTTTCCTGTCTTTTTTTTCTTTCATCTAAAATCTTGTTAATTTTTTGATTCCTTTCAATAAGATCTCCTATTTTTTCTCCGGCTAACCCTTCAATAAGACTTTGGCCTTTTTCAGAATTTACTTCGATAAAAACATCAGAAGAGTTTGAACCCACCCAGGCTATATTGATATCAGCACTGTTTCCTGTAAAATGAGTACATAACTGGCATGATTCCCTGATAGTATCTTGCTTGCCTGATAAAAAACTGTTCACATAGGATAAAGTAAAACCTTCCTTGCCGATGCCATTGCTCTTTTCTAATTTCTCAATATAATCTTTTACATTATACACACCCGGGCAATCATACCCTATGATATAGAGGCGAGCATCCAGTATTTGCTTGAGTTTGATGAGCTCTATCGTGGCTCTCACTTCACATGGTCTGAGAACAGAGGCAATCTTTTCCTTCACGGGATCTTTTGTGAGTTCTTTGACTATTTGTGCCGAATTCACCATTTGTACCGGTGCTAAAGGATCGATATCGTCCAGTTTTCCCGGGTCAGTGATCAGCACCTGTGCGGTATTATTGCCATCGGGAAAACGTTTGGGTACCAATACAGCATCAACATTTTTACTTTTAAGAAGTTGATTTAAGAAATTTTTTATTGATTCCAGGTAATTTTCCCCCTCAACACCCTGTATCTTCCATACCATGTCAGTACCTCTATTTTAATCTTTTCTTTTTACATGAATGCGAATTCTTATATTTAACCTTATATTGCCCATTCCATTTTTAAAGGATTTGGTCCTAGCTTTTTTATATGTTCAACCATTTCTTTAACAGTCTCGGCAAAATAAACCCCTTCACTCGCACTGATCCATCTCAGCCACACTCTTTCGGATTCAAGTCCTGCGGTTTCGAGCGATGATTTCAATATAGCAACACGTCGTCTGGCTTTGTAATTCCCATTGATATAATGACAATCTCCCGGATGGCAGCCGCCAATCAACACTCCATCAGCCCCTTCTAAAAGAACTTTTATTACATATGTAGGATCGAGCGCGCCAGTACACATAAGTTTTATAATTCTTATATTGGATGGATATTGTGTCCTTGAAGTCCCCGCCAGGTCAGCTCCTGCATACGCACACCAGTTACATAAAAAAGCAATTATTTTTGGCTCAAAATCCACAGAATTTTTCCCCATCATGTATTCCCGTTTATTTTTATATTACTTCTTCAATCATCTGGTATATCTGGCTATTTGTAAAACCTGTTTGCTGTGTTGCGCCGTTCGGACATGCCGTCACACATGCGCCACATCCCTGACACAAAACCTCAATAATACGTGCCGTTCCGGTTGGTTCATCTATCTCCCTGGCGTTAAAGGGACAGACATCGACACAGACAGCGCAGCCGCTGCAAATTCTTTCTTTAACCTGCACCGTTGCAGCGGCCGATTGTATTTCATCTTTCGCCAGTAGTGTAACAGCCCGGGCGGCTGCGCCTGCAGCCTGGGAAATAGATTCCGAAATATTTTTTGGCGAATGTGCTGTTCCGCATAGATATACGCCATCAGCAGAAAAATCGAGGGGCCTTAACTTAGCATGTGCTTCAAGAAAAAATCCATCTTTATTTAATGATACCTTGAGTATAGTAGATATTGAACGGTTTTCATGAGGCTCCATGCCCGTACTCAGGACAAGTAAATCAGATTTTAATTCCGCATCTTTACCCAGTAATATATTGTGATACGTGATAAGCGGTTTATTATCTTTCCCTAAACTGATTTCAGGTTTATTTTCCGGATCATAACGAATAAAATTGACACCCAGCTCGCGTGCTTTCTGGTAGTATTCTTCATTAAATCCGTATGTCCTAATATCTCTAAAGAAGATAGTAATAACCGCATCAGGATTCTTTTCTTTAATTTTTATCGCATTCTTTACTGCTTCCTGACAGCATATTCGGGAGCAATATGGTCTTGTTTCATCTCTTGATCCGGCACACTGGATCATTGTCACGTTGTTAAAGGTTTTTCCCTCCATAATATATTTTTCAAGATCCCATTGGGTAATAATTTCGTCTGATTGACCATAGAGGTATTCATCTGTTTTTGATTCAACGGCACCTGTCGCAATTATAACGATGCCGTGTTCTATCTCAATTTCTTTCAAAGAAGATAAGTTCTTGAGCGTTGTGCTATAATTACCAACATATCCGGATACATTTCTGACTTCCGAATCCGTATAAACAGTAATTGCCAGGTTCCTGGTTACCTTTTCAATCAGATCACCGAGCAGTTTCTGAACATCATCTCCATCTATTGTATAAAAAATATTCTTTAAGTTGCCCCCTAACTCTTTCTCTTTTTCAACCAGATAAACTTCAAATCCCTGATCCGCCAGTCTGAGGGCAGCTGTCATACCAGAAACACCGCCACCGATTACCAGGCCTTTTTTATTAATAGTAAAAGAAGACCTTTGAAACGGGTTTATCAGCCGTGCCCTTGCAACACCCATTGCAACAAGCTCTTTGGCTTTTTCTGTGGCTTTATCCCTGTCCCACATGTGTACCCATGAACATTGCTCTCTTATACCAACGAATTCAAAAAGAAACGGATTCAGACCGCTTTCCCTTAATGTATCTTGAAAGAGGGATTCATGTGTTCTCGGTGTACAGGATGCCACCACCACTCTGTTGATGCCATGTTCTTTCACAGTATTTTTAATATTTTCCTGTGAATCCTGAGAGCAGGTATAGAGATTCTCCTCTGCGTAAACAACTGCGGTCAATGTCCTTGCGAATTCAACAACGGCTGGCACATCAACGATAGAGCCAATATTGATCCCACAATGGCACACAAAAACACCAACCCCTGGTTCTTCTTCAAGAACATCTTTTTCTTCAGGGTATTCTTTCTGTGCAATCATTGTACCCCGTTCTTCTTTTAATAAGGATGAGACGAGTGAAGCCGATGCACTGGCCGTTGCTACCGTTTCCGGTATATCTCTTGGGGCAGAGGCCGTGCCACAAACATAGATCCCGTGTCTGTTTGTTTTTTCATGGAAGAACTTATCTGTATCAATGAAACCGAACTTATTTAACGCCACGCCGGCTATTTCTGAAAAGATTTTATTGGTACAGTTTGCTATAAGGCCGGTGGAAAGAACGATCATATCGTACTGTTCTTGCTTCACCTGTTCATTCTCATCCACATACTTAATTATAAGATCATCAGTACCGGTCACATTCTCAATCAGCGAAATACGTGCACGCCGAAATTGTACATCATACTCCTCCTGTGACCTTTCAAAATACTTATCAAAATCCTTTCCGTATGCCCGGATATCCATATAATAAATATGACATTCCATACCATGCACGTGTTCTTTTGCTATGACAGCTTCCTTGATCGAATACATACAACAGACAGCCGAACAGTATGC
>JAUVYC010000198.1 GCA_030603285.1 Spirochaetota bacterium | reverse complement strand
TTTTAGAAAGCTGACAATTTGATTCTTGGCTGGTTGGCCTGTTGGAGAAAAATCAATGGAAATATCCTACTTCTCGGGATGTACACTGAAAATGCTTGGGAAAAATTTTGAAAAGACGGCACTGACTGTCCTGAATAAATTTGATATAAATGTTATGGAGCTGAAGGAGTGGTATTGTTGCGGTGTCGTATTTTCGCTTTCTTCTGATAACTTAATGCATCAATTAGCACCAATTAGAAGCTTAATTAAAGCTAAAGAATCCGGGAATAAAAGATTACTCACACTATGTAGTATGTGCTACAATACTCTAAAAAGAGCTTCGTTACTTGTTTCTAACGACGAGGAGAAACGGAAAAAAATAAATGATTTTATGTATAAGGAAGAAACTGAATTTAAGGGGGATGAGATTGAAATCGTTCATATTCTTAAACTTATCGAAGAAATAAATATTGATAAAATTAAAAAGAAAATAATAAAAAAAGTTGATGTACTTAAAATAGCCCCCTATTATGGTTGTCTTCTTTTAAGACCTAAGGAGATCGCTATTGATTCACCTGAACTTCCTTCAATCATGGAAAAAATATTTGAGGCAGTTGGTTGTGAATCTGTTTATTTTCCATTTAAAACGGAATGTTGTGGGTCATATCAAATTGTCAATGAAAAAAAGATTGTGATGGAACAAACAAAAAAAATTATAACTTCTGCCCGAAAAAATGGTGCCGATCTCGTTGTTTTAAGCTGTCCGCTCTGTGCGTATAATCTTGATTCAGTGCAAAAAGAAATAAAGGAAAAAGAGGCTGATTTTGAAACCACCCCCATTTTTTATTTTACACAATTACTGGCTTTATTCATGGGAATAGATCCTGCTATAAATGATTTTTCCCTGCATTGTATTAACCCGAGACCAATGCTAGAAGAGAAAGGTTTAATATAAAGATATGAAAAAAACCGGCCTTTTTATCTGCCATTGTGGTATAAATATCGCTTCGACCGTTGACATAGAGAAAGTGAAAGATGCTTTACAGAATTATCCGGGGATTGCATATATTCAGGATTATAAATATATGTGTTCTGATCCCGGACAGGCATTAATTAAAAAAAAGATTACAGAAGAAGGATTGGAAAGGGTTGTTATTGCGGCCTGTTCTCCGACCCTCCATGAAAATACCTTTCGTTCTGCTGTCAATAGTGTGGGCATGAACCTTTATAATTGTGAAATAGCAAATATAAGAGAACAATGCAGCTGGGTTCATAAAGATAAAAGTAAAGCAACTCAAAAAGCCATAAGTATTATTCAATCCATCATCGAAAAGACGAAATTGAATGAATCTCTCAAGGCAACAACCCTACCGGTAACAAAAAAAGCACTGGTTATAGGGGGCGGCATATCAGGGATGCAGGCAGCTCTGAATATTGCCAATAGTGGTTATGAGGTGTATTTACTGGAAAGGAGCCCCTCAATCGGTGGACATATGGCACAATTATCGGAAACCTTCCCTACGCTTGATTGTTCACAGTGTATATTGACTCCAAAAATGGTAGAGATAAGCCAGAATAAAAATATCAAATTGATCACTTATTCTGAAATATTAGAAATTTCGGGATTTGTCGGTAACTTTAATGTAAAAATAAAAAGAAAAGCACCTTTTATTGACTGGAATAAATGTACCGGTTGTGGGATATGCACAGAGAAATGTCCAACAAAGATACCCTATGACTTTGACCGGATGCTCGGTGTTCGTAAGGCCATATACACTCCTTTTCCACAGGCTGTTCCGAATAAAGTCGTTATCGATAAAGAAAACTGTCTCTATTTCAAAAAAGGTAAATGCCAGATCTGTAAAAAGATATGTCCTCCAGGGGCCGTAGATTTTGAGCAGGAGGATTGGATAGAAGAGATTAAAGTCGGAGCCGTTATTGTGGCTACCGGTTATGACCTTTATGAAAAAGAAAACATCCAGGAATACAGCATGGGATATTGTGAGGATGTTGTAGATGGCTTGACATTTGAAAGACTGCTTTCTGCTTCAGGACCTACAGCCGGAAAAATTGTGCGCCCATCTGATGGCAAAATCCCAAAAGAAGTAATTTTTATACAATGCGTTGGCTCACGTGATCAGGAAAATCACTTTGCATATTGTTCCCGTATTTGTTGTATGTACACGGCTAAACATGCTATGCTCTATAAACACAGGGTCCCAAACGGTCAAGCCTATGTCTTCTATATGGATATAAGAGCAGGTGGTAAAAACTACGAAGAGTTTGTACAAAGGGCTGTTGAAGAAGATGATATTTTATATCTTCGTGGTCGTGTATCAAAGTTATATCTGGAAGAAGGTAAGATTATTGTTATTGGGGTTGATACACTTTCGTGTAAAAAAGTTGAAATAAAGGCAGATATGGTTGTTCTCGCTACAGCTATGAGACCTTCGAAAGGGATTGAAGATATCGTAAAAATATTAAAAATACAGATAGATAGTAACGGTTTTCTTTCAGAAGCACATCCAAAGCTTAGACCCGTGGAGACATTGACGCAGGGTATTTTTCTTGCAGGGTGTGCTCAGGCACCGAAAGATATACCTGATACGGTCTCACAGGCAGGTGCAGCTGCTTCAAAAGTTGTGGAATTATTATCTCAGTCACAATTATCGCATGAACCCATAACATCATGGATAGATGAAGAGATATGTGCAGGATGCGGGCAGTGTGTTTCCCAATGTGTTTATGATGCAATAGAACTTGATAAAAAGAAAAATGTGGCTCATGTAAATGATATATTATGTGAGGGTTGCGGGGCCTGTATTGTCACATGCCCCTCAGGCGCCGTGAGTCAGAAAAATTTTACTATGGAGCAGTATTATTCCATGATTGAATCATTTGTATAAGGACAAATAGGTGAAAAAAATTGGTTCAGCAGCCATATTTGGTGCCGGTATTGCCGGTATGCAGGCTTCTCTTGATCTGGCTGAAATGGGATTCAAGGTCTATCTCATAGATAACAAACCCTGTATCGGTGGCGTGATGGCACAGCTTGACAAAACATTCCCCACGAATGACTGTGCGATGTGTATCATGTCACCGAAGCTCGTTGATACCGGACGCCATCCAAATATAGAAATTATAACGAATGCTGAGTTAAAAGCACTGGATGGTGAAGCAGGCAACTTCAAAATAAGTTTATTAAAAAAACCACGTTTTATTGATGAACTGAAATGTAACGGTTGCGGTGATTGTGCGGAAAAGTGTCCTGTCAATTTGCCCGGTGAACACGATGAAGGGATCGCTGACCGCAAGGCTGTTTATCGCCGTTATCAGCAAGCCATACCCAATCTATTCTCTATCGATAAACGTGGGATACCCCCTTGCAGGGATAAATGCCCGACGCACGTAAATATTCAGGGGTATATCGCCTTAATTGCTGCGGGCGAATATAAAAAAGCCTATGATCTGATAAGAGAGCAGAATCCCCTGCCGTCCGTGTGTGGAAGAATATGCCATCATCCATGCGAAACAGCATGTAACAGAAGCGAAGTGGATAGCCCTGTTGCCATAAATTATTTGAAAAGATTTGTGGCCGATCATGTTCTCAACCATGATTTCAACCCTTTTCTCAATCATGATCTTGTGGATCAGGAGGTCATAGAAGATATCCCTCAAAAAAATAAAAAGGTAGCGGTTATCGGAGCAGGGCCGGCAGGATTGACATGCGCCAGGGACCTGGCTGAAAATGGCTATCAGGTAACGATATTTGAGCGTGAAAATAAGCCCGGCGGCACGCTGTATACAGGTATCCCTGGTTTTAGATTAGATAAAGAAGTCCTGTTTAAGGATATTGATATTATCCTGCAAAATAAAAATATCGATATAGAGTACGGCATTAATATTGGCAAGGATAAATCCATTGAGGACATAAAAAAAGATGGCTATGAAGCCGTATTTATAGCGACAGGTTCTACGAAGTCTCGAGCCCTTAAAATTAAGGGGATTAAAGCGGAAGGTGTATTAAATGGTATTGATTTCTTATATGATGTAAATACAGGCAAAAATATCAGACTTGATGGAACGGTCATTGTCATTGGCGGTGGAAATGTTGCAGTAGACTCTGCCAGAACTGCTTTAAGATTGGGAGCTGAGAAAGTAATCATCGTATATCGCCGTACACGCAAAGAGATGCCGGCTTATTCATGGGAAATTGAAGAAGCTCTCGAGGAAGGTATTGAAATATACAATTCATGGGCGCCTGGGGAAGTTATTACAAAAGATGGACATGTAACGGGTTTTAAATGTATCAAGCATATCAGAGAATATGATCCTGAAGGAAACTATACGGCAAAGTTATACAAAGATGAGAAATTGGAGTTAGATGCTGATTATATTATCAGCGCGACAGGTCAGAATTTGGATGAAACTGTGCTTGATGGCCTTGAAGGTATTCAATTAGCCTCTGGTAATACGATTAAAGCTGATCCGGTTACTCTACAAACCCAAATGAAATGGATTTTTGCGGGAGGCGACGTTTTTACAGGACCTGCTTCAGCCGTTGAGGCCATAGCTGCGGGACATGAGGCCGCAGAATCGATTATGCGATTTATTGAGAAAAAAGACCTTTATGAAGGACGCACATCTTCTCCTGAAAAAATAGCGTTATTACCTGATAGGACTATCAAAAAACAGGAAAGAAGAGTAATGCCTGTACTGAAACCGGAAGAAAGAATTTCAGGATTCAGAGAAATTGAAGTTGGGTACGATGAAGAGACCGCAAAGGCAGAAGCCATGAGATGTCTCAACTGTGCAGGTTGTTCGGAGTGCATGGCGTGTGTTGAGGCCTGCAATCGCGAAGCTATTAATAATTCTATGAGGGAAGAAGAAGTAGAGATAAGTGTCGGCGCCGTCGTTCTTGCAACGGGATATGAAAAATTTAATCCATCGGAGCTCTATGAATATGGTTACCGCAGGTATGCGAATGTCGTAACGAGCGGAGAGTTTGAGAGAATACTTTCAGCATCAGGGCCATTTGACGGACATATTGTTCGGCTTTCAGACCATAAGGAACCAAACAAGATAGCGTGGATACAGTGTGTAGGATCACGTGATATGCGCAAACAGGGTTCACGTGAGATGCCCAAACAGGGTAAGGCATACTGTTCGGCTGTCTGTTGTATGTATTCGATCAAGGAAGCTGTCATAGCAAAAGAACACGTGCATGGTATGGAATGTCATATTTATTATATGGATATCCGGGCATACGGAAAGGATTTTGATAAGTATTTTGAAAGG
>JAUVYC010000057.1 GCA_030603285.1 Spirochaetota bacterium | reverse complement strand
CACAATGGATAGTGCTGCCGTAAGTGAAGAAACAACTAAAGTATTATAAAGAATTCTCGGGAAGTTTCGAATAGGAGTACGAGCAATAATTAGTGTTCGATAATTTCTAATTGTGAGATTTTTTGGGAAAAATTTTGCTCTGGCCATAATTTCCTTTAACGGTTTAAATGAAGAAACAAATATGTAAAACAATGGCCATAATATCAAAATGAGGGTAATTACAACGATTAATATAGTGACAATTTTTTTTAATCCTTTAGACCTATACATCGCATTTGAAGCCTTTCTCTACTTGACATATACGACGTTTTATTCTTTCGGTGTCAGATACTTAAAATAAAATACTCCAATTATAATTAATAAAATCGCAACAGTAACTGATATAGCTGAAGCCTCTCCCAACCGAAACGTTTTAAATGCAGTACGGTAAATTAATATCGACAATGTTTGGGTCCTTGTGCCTGGTCCTCCCTGAGTAGTAAGCCAAATAAGATCAAAGGTATTGAAATTCCAGGAGAATGCAAGAAAACCAACGAACCAGATCATAGACCCAACGAGTGGTAATGTAATATATCTAAATTTTTGAAACCCACTAGCCCCATCTACTTCCGCTGCTTCATACGTCTCAGGTGGAATAGTTTGTAATGCAGCCAAAATCATCAAGGTGCCAAAAGGCAGAAACTTCCATGAATTAAGCAAGATAAGGGTTGGCATAACAGTAAATCGATGTCCTAAAAAATGAATCTGTTTTTTCATAATATTCATAGAGTCAAGCATCTCATTGATTATTCCTATTTTTGGCAGTAACATCCATCGCATACAAACTGCAATTGTAACAGTCGGAACAATCCAGGGAATCATAATTATAGCCCGGGCAAAATTTATACCTCTTATCCTTTTGTTTAGCAGTATTGCTATGAACAATGGTATAGAAAGCTGCACTAATAAATTACCGAATGTCCAGTACAAACTATTAGTTAATGCCTGCCAGTATGTCTGATTGCGAATAATATCCTTAAAGTTGGCAAGGCCAACATACCGAGTTTCAGATGCGCCAAAAGAAATTTTATAGAAACTTAGAATAAATGTCCTTATAACGGGATAGGCAAATATAACGATGATTAGAAGCAGGATAGGAATCATTAATATGTAACTTGTACGCTCCTTACGCACGTATAATCTCATAAAATGCTCTTATGTTTAAATTAAAATCACTGGCGGACTTTATAGCCCGCCAGTAACATTTGATATTTTTTACTTCACGGGAATTGAATATTTCTCCATTTCTTCATCGCCCCAGGCTACGGCATCTTCAACTGACATCTGTCCACTTACAATCTTATTCACAACTTCTGCAAGTACATCGGCACCGGTAATATCTCCAATACCAATATTCACCCATTTGCCATACTCAAAACCATACAAAGTCGCGTATTCCTGTAGAGCCTCAATAGCAACTCTATGAATATTTTCGAATCTTTTAACAACAGGATGGTTCCAGTATTCTGGTGCCTTTGCAGCCGCTTCAGTACATGGGAAGAAAGCGCCAGCTTCCTGTTCGGCAGTCAGGATAGCGTTTATTTCCGGCCTCATCATAAATCTCACAAAGTCCTTTACTGCTTCCAATTTTGCCTTGTCATCCAATATATGCTTGTAGATGTGTATTTCATTTGGATAGGTAATCGTGCCTCTTTCACTTCTGCCCTTAAAAAAAGGAACATGGGCAGCAGCATAGTCACTGCTGTCAAACTCCTCATGAAATCTTTTCTGTATGCCTGGGAAATAGGGAGACATTGCGAGGGTTCCGGCAGCAAAATTCAATTCTATTTCCCCCCAGGACCATGCTTCGGCGCCGGGCGGTGCATATTTAATAAGATCGTTATACATTTTCAATGCTTCAATTGTTTTTGGATTATTGAAAATTACGTTTCCATCTTCATCAAAAAAGCGTGCGCCGGCGCTTGCCATGAATACAAAGGCCTGTTCATCCGTCATCAGGTTTCTTGCACCTCCGATCCCGAACCCATAAACTTCCTCATCGGAATTTTTAGTAATCATCCGGGCAAGTTCGAGTATTTCGTCCCAGGTGTCAGGCGGTTCTGATACTCCTGCATATTCCTCAAGAAAGCTCGGTCTATAAGTCATCAGCATAATCATTGTCCATACCGGAAGACCCCAGTATTCCCCATCATGGAAATACATATCTTTTTGAGCAGGAAAAAACTTGTACTTGGCATCCATTTCATTCACCAGATCCGTTACAGGAACGAGTGCGTCTGCCTTGAACATAGTAAGTAATAAATCAGGAATCGAAAATTGGAACTCCGGCAGGGTTCCGGCTTCAAGGGCTGACAATGATTTTACCCACGCATCACCCCACATGACTATTTCCTGTGTGACCTTGATATCCGGATTCTCATCTTCAAAAATGTCTATCATCTTCTGGAAAGCAGCAACCCTGTGTGCAGGGGCTTCATGGTGCCAGAAGGTAATTTCAACAGGAGCCTTTTCTACCTCCACTTCTTCTTTTTCTATTACCGGTTTTTCCACTTCTTCTTTCTTCTTCTTACCCCCAGCCATAAGCATCCCGGCAGATAGTGCAAAAACCAGGACGATTATTGAAATAAATCGTAATTTCTTTAACATGTTTCTCCTCCTTATTAAATTTTTTTTAATTAAAAACCCATTTTTAAAATGAGTATTTATTTCAAAGCAGTTTTATCCTGTTAAAATATTTATCGATTAATTTTTCATTTGCTTCATCACCGCCCACACAGTTAGCGCTCATATATACAGGCGGTTCGAATCCTTTGCTGACCATGTACTTCACCGCTTCTATTTCCATTCTTCTAACAATATAGGCATCAGTCACTCCTGATATCGGAGCGAAAGGTCTATCAAATCCATCAACTTCGATAACACTATCACCCACAGGGTTATAATCATCAATAAAGAGATCAACTATGTCCATCAGGTTCTTTTTACTGGGATGGCGCGTAAAATGATCTTTGGGTATCCCTTTCATCCAGGGAGTACCTGCAACACCTATCGTATATGCCCCACTTCTTTTACATTCAAGTGCAGCATCGATAGTTGCAGCATTTATGCCAATATTGTTGAAAATAATAGCCACATCCCCTTTATCAACTCTGTAATAGTCAACAACCCTGTTCATGTATCCGGGTGTTCGTTCAATCCTCATTCCATGAGTTGCCCCAGCAGCACCATAGAGAGCACCGATAGAAGGTATAAAATTCACTGCAGCAAGTCCACCGGCCCGATAAAATAGGTCATATGCAGGAAGATGTGTGTGTCCTCCAGTACCGACTGCGTGTACTAATTTATCAGCTATTATTGCATCTCCCATGGCTTTGCCTGCCTTCTTAAAATTATTCACCTGCTCCTTCTCAATCTTATTTAAAAATTCAATACAAATTTCTAAAAATGTTTTTTCTGTTGCCATTAATTATACCCCCTTATATTTTGGTATATTTATATAGTAAAAAAATCGTATCGAAAACTGAATTATGAAAATACTTTAAAATCAATTGTATATGGAAATTCTCCCAATAGTAGAGATTCTACTGCCAAGAAAGAAGCTCCTACGACACCAGCATCTTCACCAAGAGATGAAAGTTTAATCTCTGGGATTTCAAATGGTATTGATTTATCAACAAGAACCCTTATAGGGTTAATGAATAATTTGTGTACTTCAGGCAAATTACATATATCGCCTCCTAAGTACAATTATTTGAGGATTCAGTATTAAGGTACTAATGCTAGATATTCAACTATTTCTGATATTATATCTTTTGATACTTTATCATTTCTAACGGCAGCTTCACAGACAATTGACGGATTCAAATTGTTAATATCCTTATTAATAAAGTCTAATATTAGAGTTTTTGCTCCCTTTTGAATTTTTTTAGCTGCCCTTTCTTTAATACTTTCAACAGAAGCATTTTTTTCCAGCCACCCCTTATTTTTGATTATGAAACCTAAGTTTTTATTGTTAATAATTGAAAACCCAATTTCGCCTGCTGAGCCGTATGTTCCTCTTGGCAGATGATTATCTACAATTATTCCTGCACCAATTCCATTACTGATTTCAATCAATACAATATTTTTATAATTTTTTCCTTCTCCATTGTTCTTTTCACCTAAAGCTGATAATTTCACAACATTTTCAACATAGATTGGAACATTAAAATAGTCCTCAAGTTTTTCCTTTAAATTCAATCCTCTCAAACTTCCATATAGAGGAGCATTGGTAACAGCACCACTATTAACGTTTATAACAGCAGGGATTCCAACACCTATTGCCTTGAGGTTGAGGGTTTTTTCTACAATTCCCCCCCCCTGGCCGCATTTATTCAATACACTCTTAATCTCTTCAACAAGATTTTTATCTACATCTATTTTTTCGTTACCCTTGAAGCCGTGATATGTATTAATTATCTCACCACTAAAATCGGTTACTGCAATTTTTATCCTTTCTTTTATTAGGTCAATTCCTAATACAATGCCTTTTTCTGAATTAATTTTCAGTTGAATAGGCCTTTTTCCACTGTTTGTTATTATTTTTTTAGTTTCTATCACATATCCATCTTCGATGAGTTTGTCTATAGCTCTGGAAACTGCTGGAGCGCTTATATTCAGATCCTTTGAAATTCTTGCTCTATAAGTTGGCCCACTTTTGCTTAAATAGTTGAAAATAACTGACCTGTTTATTTTATTCTGAAAGGTTGCGTTTGCCGTTCTTGAAATCTTTAAGATTCTCATAGAAACTTCATATTAGTTAATATCTGTTACTAATTTGAAAATTTAGATTATTCTTAATTATGTGTCAAGTACCTTTTCACGTTTTTTAAAAAATTATGAACCTCTTGGAGCCCCTAGCCGAATGTTACAATCTCAACCTAGGCGAGGGGACCTGGTTAAGGTAATTGGTGGTGGTCTATAATATTGAGAGCAGCCCTGAATCAAGTACAATGCTGGAGTGATCGAATATACGAGACTCGTCGAAATCGTTGAGATAGCCCCTCAATCTCATGCACAATCAATTTGTGGGGAGGAGATTTATTATGAAAAACCCGTACGTAGGGATTGATCCGGGGCTTAAAGGCTCCCACCAGGGAACGTTTTTCGACCCTCAGGGGAATCGATTTCTGGATAAGTCTTTTAGTTTTGATATTTTAGTTTGTGATTAAATATCGATATCCTTTTCATCAGGAAAATCCGCCTTGCCAATTGGAGATAATTTTAAGATTCCTTTTTAAGCTCAGTGATCTCCATCTCCTCAAGTTCATGCTTAAGATCAACCGTATATTCCTCAAGCATCTTACAATACTACTTACGGCGAGGGAAGTACCAGGGCCAACGAAAGTGAAATCTGAAAGGAGAAAAACCAAAGCCAAAACCACGGGTTGGTGAAAAGGCCAGGTATAATCCCCTTCAAAAAGCTCTTCACGAATATCTTCTTTTTCTTCATCACTGATTGTATTATCATGGCGAATTTTATTATAACGATGCATTTTTCCCCTCAATTCCGATTTCATACCTTTAATATCCCTTACAAACTCTTTGTAATCACTTCCATCCAGCAATTTGTGCCGGAAAAGAAAATCATAGAAAGCAATGAGTGACATATATATATCCTCAAATATCTCATCATCAACATCTTTGGGCTTGAAAATAAACTTGTGCATTATGGGCTTAAAATGAATATGGATAGTCACTAAATCATCAAATAAAAAATCATTATGCAAAATATCTTTAACGAAAGAAGCTTCCAGCAGTCAAATAAATCCACCCAAGATTACTTAGAAACGTTGCATTCTCCGGCTCCAACTCTATTGCTTTCGTCTGAAAGGTTATTGCTTCCTGGATACCGCCATTTTTACTTTGGGCTATATCGCCTGCTAAAGAATCATAATATAAGGCTTTCTAATGGGTGTAATGATGATTCCTAAAGTGATTCCAGAAAGTAGGTCGGGATAGTTTGCAGCTCAGACAGGATTCGACCAAATTCATCCCATGTCATGGCCTTCCCATCATAACGAGCAGGGGCACTCCTCCGTCTGGTTTATTGTCCCACTCGAATCTACCCAGCATTGTAAGATCATCTGCTACCGCTAGCCCGCAGTCCTCCTCGACGAGGTGTTGCCACGTGAGAGTGCGTCGCATCTTTCCCAAAAGTTTGCAGAAGACCTTCTTGACCTCCTCAGCCCCTCCAAGCACCTGAAACCGGTAGCCGGGATCGGCGTCCTCTTCGTATGCTTCAATTGAGACTCTGTCCCCCAGCAGGCGTGTGGCAAAGCAGAATACGTGCTTATTTCCTTCGACATCTACAAGTTCTACCGATGTTGCCATAAATACCTTCTGCCTCCTGAGAGTCTTACCAGATCGGCCACCTAAATAAATGTGCCGTGTAATGTCGCAAAAGTGTCCTGGCGTGGATAAAAATTGCTAGATATAATATTTTTTTTGAAAAGACTGGCAATATTTTTGTCTTACTTGAAAGATTTCTGTAATATTTGGCAGTTCATCTTGAAGCTTGTTTAGATGAAGAGAGGAATTCATGCTGCAATCACATTCGATTAATCTTCAACAATCTTGTAAACATGATCGTGTTTTCTCACTCTCTCCACAACTTTGAGCCCGATGCTCGTACCTACACCTGCTTTATCAACGTTCTCATGCTCGATCTGCATCGAGTCAACTTCCTGGGTGAAATCAGTCGTATTTCCCTTGAAATGGAGAGTATCACCTGCACTAATTTCTCCTGCAGTGATATCAATTGCAACGACACCTATCTTCTTAAAGTAATCTGCCACCCTTCCAACTTCAATCTCTTTCATTTTGGGTAATCCCTTATTAAAAAATTTACAGCTCTCGTTTAGATTTTAAAAAATTTCAGAATGTTTTTCAAGAAAAATCGAATGCTGTAAGACATTCAAGTATAAAAAAGGTACTGGAGAATGTCTTTGAAAAAATAGAAAGAAATTTGTGGATAAAAATGGTCTATGTCGTGCCTGGAGTGAGGGTTTGTGGAAAAATATAAAGGAGGATTTGATATAAGTGCTGATTTTTTTTAAAAAATATATATTATAAGAGGTTAAAAAGGGTTCCAAAGCTCAAATTAGAAAATAGTACCTTAATCCTGATTTTCTTGCCCAACAGGCAAGAAAATCTTTAAATCTTGAATGTGGTTTATCCACATCAGGGTCTCTTAATTCAACATTAGATAGCGACATTCTTTAATCGTCATACGTTAATCAAAAGGGTTTATTACCCGGGATTGGACAATCATCCTGCACATAATATAGCCAAATCACAGATGAAAGGGTTTGGAGCTATGGTGTCGTTTGAATTAGGAGAGGATGGCTTAAAACCCTGACGACTTTCTAAGACGTTTGAAGTTGATAAAACCGGCACTCAGTTTGGGAGGCATAGAAAGTACGATATGCTCGCCTGCAGCAACATCACATCAAAAGATGTCACGAACAGATCGTGAACGCATTGGAATTACAGATATGCTCTTAAGGTTATCTGTTGGGATTGAATATGTTGATGACCTTGTCGCTGACATTGCCTGGATGGTTCTGTTACATTGTTTTTATCGTAAAATCACCAGAGTCCTTCATTTCATCAATCAAGAAAAACTCCTTTTTTGCCTGCATTATATTCATATCAATGGGGAAATATCTGGGGTCATGCTGTCCTTTTAAACGTTCCTCAAGGTCTGGAATACATGAATAAAATTCGAATAGTAATGAATTTTCATTATCATCTGCTATAATAGAGTTGATATTTACAGGAGAAAGAATATGAAAAAGATTAATCTCGGTTTTATAGCAGCTGGAGCCCGGAACAGGGTACATGCAAGAAATCTTCTAAGGCAATTCGGTGATAAAGTAAATTTCAGTGCAGTTTGTGATATTAATGAAAAGGCAATTCTGGAGTTTAAAGAAGAGTTCGGATTGGAAAATATTCCGGTCTATACTGATTACAGGGAGTTACTGAAAGAGCAAAAGGATATAGATGGCCTTTTTATTGCGCCCCCAAACCATCTCCATGAAGAAATTGCAGTACCGGCATTACAGCATGGAATACCGATCCTTCTTGAAAAACCGCTTGCCCATACAACTGAATCCTGTATGAACATCGCACGTGCTTATGACAGGAGCTCTTCCCGTGTAACCATGGGTTTAGTGCTTCGATACACGCCATTTTACCGTACCATTTTTAATATCCTTAAAGATGGAAAAATCGGCCGGATTAAGGTTTTAAATGCCAATGAGGTGGTGGGCCCTGTTTTGAGCAGTGTTTTTTTTAGAACATGGAGAGGGAAAGAGGAATATACTGGAGGCCTTCTTCTGGAGAAATGCTGTCATGATCTTGATCTTATCAATGAGATGCTGGGAGTAAATCCTCATCGGGTGGCTGCTTTTGCAAGCGGTAATAATTTTATCCCAAGGCAGGGATGCGGCCCACGGTGCAGGGAATGTGCTGTAAAAAAAACATGTACTTTTTCTACAGTACTCTGGGAAAAGAACATTGAGTGCGGTGAGGATAACAATGAATATGAATATGTTGATTTTAAAAATGATATGTGTGTTTATAATGACAAGCATAATATCATGGACAGACAGAGCCAGCTCATTGAGTATGAAGGAGGGAGCCTCGTCTATTTCAATGTAACACTAGGCGGCACTGATACCAGGCGAACTGTTGATATTACGGGTACTGAAGGAAGGATTGTAGGGGATTTCAAGGAAAACAGGATTTTCTTATACCGTGCTTTCAAAGAGAATCCAGAAGAGATGAAGATCGAGCATGAAAAGAGCGGGCATGGAGGAGGTGACAGCGTGCTCATCCGTTCTTTTATTGATGGCATTGAAAATCCTAATTATGTCCCTGAGGCAAGTTTTAAGGACGGGCTTAAAAGTGCACTGCTTGCTTTTATCTGTGATCAGGCAAGAGATGAAGGAAAAATCCTGCCTGTAAGCTTTCTGGAAGGAATTGACTCTATAAGGGATTAGGCTTTTTGTAAATATTCATAATCTAAATATCTGTGCTTCCATGAATATTTGGCTGAATATTTACATATGTAATGAACCTGATGTGGACAAGCCACATTCAAGATTATAAAGATATTTTCTTGCAAACTAAAGTTTGTGCCTATTGTGCAAGAAAATCAGTATTAATACCTTAATAACAATTTCCGTGCTTTTTTGGCAAGAAAATTCTAAAAATAAAGAATGCGGCTTGTCCGCATTAGGGTACTATAAACCGTTTCCTTGTTTCCCTTTTTGTCATCTGGTAGTATGCAATTATTGCATTCATATTGGTACAAAAATCATTATTCGATATCAAATGAAATGGATCGAAATTATTTTTCTTATCCTCTTTTTTGCCTTCTTTTTTTATTTTTAACTGCTTATTCATTTTTAATTATCTCCTTCAAAACTATGTATCATTTTATATCTTAAATGCTATATTTGTTTTTAATGATTTTAATGTTGCAATTATTATACCAATGTTATTTTTTCTTTTTATCTATGTCCTTATATATTTATATTTTTCCTTTAAGGGGTATGATAAGGTATTTATATTTATACGAATATTGTATCGTAATGAAACAGGCATATTACTGTTATATGGATCATTATGATACATTAAAAACCATTTTTTTCTTGATTATATAAAAATTATGCTTTACATTATTAGTATATTCGTATAATAGAACACTATAGGAGATTCAAAATGGTCAGCATTAATAACCTTACATTCGGTTACGGAAAAAAAGATCTTTTTCAGAATCTTTCTGTTCAATTCAAAGCCGGTAGGATCTATGGAATTCTGGGTGAAAACGGTGCGGGTAAGACCACTCTTCTTAAGATTATCTGCGGTCTTTTAAAACCTCAAAAAGGTTCATGCAAAATGCTAGGATTAAAAGCATCTTCAAGATTTCCCACACTGCTGGAAGAGCTCTATTTCATTCCTGAAACCTTTTTTATTCCGCCTGTTTCAATCAGGAAGTACATGAGACTTTTTACTCCCTTCTATTCGGGATTCGATCAGAAGCATTTTTATAATATTCTGAAAGAATTCAAGCTCCCTGAGGAAATGAATCTTGGTGAGCTCTCATATGGCCAGAAGAAAAAATTTCTTCTGGCCTTCGGCATTGCTACAAACTGCAGCGTTCTCACTCTTGATGAACCTACTAATGGCCTGGATATCCCCTCAAAGGGTACCATGAGGCGTCAGATAGCGTATGCATTAAATAAGGGGAAGGCGATCATTATCTCAACACATCAAGTCAGGGATATGGAGAACCTTCTCGATTCCATCATTATTCTTCATCAGGGAAGAATCCTGTTTGACCATCCAATGGAGGAAATTACCAGTAAGCTTGCTTTTAAAATTGTTTCATCGCTGAGCGAGTATGAGAATATCCTTTACCATGATGAACTACCCGGCGGCCATGCAGTACTTGTAAGAAATAATGATGATGAAGAAACAAAGATTGATCTGGAATTCCTCTTTAATGCTGTATTAAATGAAAAAGATAAAATTAAAAACCTTTTTCAAGACTGATCTATAAGGAGAGAATAATGCAGAAAGAAAATATATTACATAAAAATAAATATTTTTCAGCTAAGAGATTTTTATATATGGCAAGGGTTGATATATGGAACCATTCCAATTCATTTTTAACTGCCGGCTTAATAGCAGGGGGACTTTATTTCCTCATCGGTTTTTTCAAAGGGTTTGCCGCGGGAAAGGTAACTGAACCCTTATCTTTTTTAATAATAAGTCTCATTCTAGGACTCTTCTTCACCAGCAGTATTTTTGCGGGTCTTCATAAAAGTGATGAGAATGTTTCCTATCTGCTTATTCCTGCCTCCACAGAAGAAAAATACCTGTCCAAACTGCTTCTTACTACGCTGTTTTACTTTATCTATTCCATAGCCATTATTACAATTGTTTCCTTATTGGTGAGTATTTCAAATTGGATATTTTTCAGAGGAGAGTTCGTTGTGTTCAATCCCTTTGAGAACGGCATATTGAAAATATTATGGGCTTATGTTTATTTTACATCGATCTATTTTTTCGGGTCGCTTATTTTTAAAAAATACTACTTCATTAAAACAAGTCTCAGCATATTAGGTATATTAATTCTGCTTGGAATTATTTCGGCTGTAGTTACAAGGATTTTTTTCTTTAACCTCTTAACTGCAGGGTTCCCCTTGAAAGCTAAATGGTTGTTTTATGACAATATGCACATTAAAAAATTCTTTTATCCGGGTGACCTCCACAGGTCTCTAAAGTTTTTTTACACTGCAGGGAAAGTCATCTTTATGTATCTTGTCCCCGTCTTCCTTTATGTTTTTTCCTACCTAAGATTAAGAAAAATTGAGGTGAGGAACTGATGAACTTTTCAGATAATAAAGCAATTTACCTTCAGATTGTCGATTTTATTTATGAAAAGATCATCACAGTAGAATGGAAGGAAGAAGAGAAGAAAGGAAAGAAATAGTAGGAAAAGGAACAATAAGAAAATCAAAGACAGATACACTAGAAGAACTACTGAGCAAGCAGTATGATAATCTGAAACGAATTCCAATGGTAGTCAAGATG